>CAZSTZ010000004.1:0-3676 GCA_964609515.1 uncultured bacterium
CGTTCCCTAAAAGCGTTCAAATTTTGGGTTTATTCTTGCATTGAGATGCTCCCTATAAGATTCCTCAGTTTCTACAAATTGCAATCCATATAATAGGCAAAGTTGCTCGATTCTTTCCTTGAGTCTTGCAGTAGGAATTTGTACAAACTTTTGATTAGTTTTAGCACCTAACTCAATTGATTGTTTTTGACCTTTATTCCAGCCAAAGACAACTGTACCAATTCCATGTTTAAGACAATGATTGATGATTAATCGTGCTGCTTTATTAACGGCATCCCGCATCTGGCGATTACGTTTTTCAGTGATGCCAGCTAATCTTTTAGACCAAAATCCTTGTGGTTTATTTTCTTTAATTGTGGCAATTTGCTTATGATACCACTGATTTTTTGATTTGAGATGTTTCCCATCAATAATAAAGCTATTGCCTTGGGTATCTACACAAGTTAGCCAGTTGTTTAAACCGTGGTCAATAGAAATAGCTTTATCCTGGTCTAACTTAACTGAGTGAATTTTCATCTCATAGACAAACTCGGTATAAAAGCAGCTATGACGGGGCAGAATCCTAATTTCTTTAATTGAATCCCAGTCTAAGTTGCAAGAATCGGAATATAGAATGCTTCCAATCCAAACCATGCTTTTACTTTGCGTCCTAATGGAACTCTAATTCCTTTATCGGTAATTTTCAACCATTTCTTAGGATAAGAAACGGTAAATAAACCCGGTTTTCGATAGTTAGGTGGTTTGGGTTTATCAGCCAATTCACCTTTCCAAAATAGCTTGAGTAGCTGTCTAAAACTACTAAAAGATTCAACAACACCATTGCATATTTGTTGGGCACTAGAAGCATACATCGCATTAAAGTGTCTGGGGAGCATCCCATATTTGCAAAAATATTTTTTTCACCGCGAGAATCTCAAATCTCGAACCTCTCTGACCTCCTACCTCTTACCTCGAAAACCTCTGATTACCTCGAAAACCTCTGATTACCTCGAAAACCATTAGCGAGATTGGCAACGTTGCCTCGCAACGCGGGGCGCGTTTTTGGCTTTATTCAAAATTGGGATGCACCCAGTGTCTGTTCCATTTCATTGGCCCGCAAAGCTCGCCTTTTTTGACAAATCGATTTTCGCGATTACCAAACTTGTCGGGCATAATAAACCGAACAATTAAACACCTTATTTGCCTCACCACACAAATATTCTAATACTGCCCGTAGGTCTTTATTTGGATGCAATAAGACCTGTTGGCATCCATAACTTTTGGTTTGTTTTTTAGTTTTTTTACTCATGTTTCTATTATCATCAAGATGTCGATAAATGTCAACCCATCAACATGAACGATCGACAAAAAATATACCGACAACGGGCGATCGTTCAGTAGGTTTGGCCCACGTTCATTTAGTCTGGATTCCCATGCATACGTAAGAAAGTATTAGTGGGCCAAGTCAAAATAAGATTGGCAGCTATCTTATCAGAAGTGGCCGCAGAAAAAGGTTGGTTAATAAAAGGGTTAGAAATAGAGCTTTTTGCATGTTCATGTATTGGTAGAGCATGGGTCAGATATAGCAATTCATAAAATAGTCAAAGCTTTAAAAGGCAGGTCTTCTCGACTGTTGCGACAGGAATTTCCAGAGCTATGCAAACTGCCTAGTTTATGGACTCACAGCTATTTTTATGACACCACGGGGAAAGTCAGCACTGCCAAGATTCTGGAATACATCAACGACCCTCATCACGGCGGTTGAAACCGCCGTTCGCTTTTCCGCCCCGCGTTGAAACGACGGGGCGTGACCTTGCTCTCGTCATTTTTCCGTGTATCTCAATGCCAGAAAAAAACCAAGAGCGCGAAGCGTTGCGAGGTAACGAAGCAATCCCGCTTTTTGTCAATTGTCAATTGTTAATTGCTCCATTCCAGTTTTTCAGAATAATTCCCAATTCCCCCTATTCCCTAAAATCGGCCTGTTCTTGGTTAGGGACTTGCAAAAAAATAAAGTACCAGTATTGTAGGTCTGGCAGAGGGAACCGGAGCCCGACGTCGGTATTTTATTAAATTGCAACTCCCTTAGTCAAAAACTCAGGGCCGTCAACAAGTTGGCACTAAAATCTCAAATAGTTTAAGATCCGGAGTGGGCGAGGAACTAGAGAGCCGATCTTGAAACCCGGTTTTTATTCTCGGGTTTCACGGGCCGACTCTCCAGACTCCGCCCGCAAGTAATTCATTAGTAAATCTAAAATCGATTATGAGTGGTAGCGTTACCCAACCTCAAAGGAATATCAATAACTCGCCAACAGCAGGGACAAACGAATCGAGTTTTGGCACTTTGGTGGCAGAGTTCGTCCAAGAAACCTTAGCTTTAACCCGTCGGTTGTTTTTACAATTACAACGACGACCTTCAACTTTAATCGCCGGCATCATCCAACCGTTGATGTGGTTAATCCTGTTTGGGGCCTTGTTTGAGAATATTCCTCCGGGATTATTTGGAGAAAGCCAGAATTACGGACAATTTCTCGGTGCCGGCGTTATCGTATTTACTGCTTTTGCAGGAGCGTTAAATGCTGGTTTGCCGGTGATGTTCGATCGCGAATTTGGCTTCCTCAATCGCTTGTTAGTAGCTCCACTAGCTTCCCGGTTTTCTATCGTTTTAGCTTCGGCAATCTTTATCGTCACCCTGAGTTTTATCCAAACGGCTTGTATCGTGACTGCGGGTGCGTTTTTGGGGGCGGGGTTGCCAGGTTTCGGAGGACTTTTGGCCATCGCCCTCATCGTTTTGTTATTAGTATTTGGGGTAACTGCTTTAAGTCTGGGGCTGGCTTTTGCCATGCCGGGTCACGTCGAATTAATTGCGGTAATTTTTGTGACCAATCTACCGTTATTGTTTGCTAGCACTGCCCTGGCACCTCTGTCTTTTATGCCTACTTGGCTGCAAGTGGTGGCTAGCTTAAATCCTCTCAGTTACGCGATCGAGCCTATTCGCTATCTATATCTACATCAAAATTGGTCTTTAGCTAGCGTGGTTATGGAAGCTCCTTTTGCTACGATTACTTTTGGGGGAGCAATGCTAGTTTTGCTATCCTTCGCCATTGCTTCTATATTGCTAATTCAACCACTTTTGCGCCGTCGTTTTGCATAATGGCTAATAGCTAATTGTTACTTGCAATTAGCTATTAACAACTAACAATTAAAAAAGGAGACAAAAATATGAAACTGAAACTTTTTACCGGAATTGTTGTTAGCAGTTTAGTTGGTGGTATCGGCGTTTTCTTGTTACCAAAACCAACTTTAGCTAATCCATATAATGAGGGGAATATTAACCCTCTGGAAGATTTGCAAACCGTAGATAATCCAGACCCTTTTTCTAATGGGGGCGGGTTAGGAATGTTCGATTTACTGCATCGATCGCGCTTGGGAATTAATCAAGATCTGAGCCAGTTTACCACGGAACAACGGCAAAGTATCAACAATGAAGCAGCACAATTTCGTGCCAGGCAACAACAGCTTATCCAGCAGCAAACTAATGAAGGCGAAATGGTAGAAAATAACGAAGTTGCGCCTTAATCAAAAATAAATGCTTTTTGTCTATTGTTTATTGTCAATACTTAATTTTTCGGTGAAAGTTTTTTTGCTTTCGTTGCAAGTTGCTCCCAATAAACGAGGAGTAAAGAAATAGAAACTCGGT
>CAZSTZ010000004.1:3776-17729 GCA_964609515.1 uncultured bacterium
TTTTTGAAAAAGCACAGAAACCCGGTTTTTTGAAAAAGCACAGAAACCCGGTTTTTTGAAAAAGCACAGAAACCCGGTTTTGCCGAAATTACCGGGTTTCTAATTCTTGCGAACAGGCAAGATGCCTGTTCTACGTTCCCAATTAAGCCAAGGAAGAGGCCGACTCTTGAGTTCGAGCAAAAATCATCCGACCGGCAGAAGTCTGTAGGGAACTGGTAACGATAACTCTAACCTCGTCGCCCACATAATCGCTGCCGGACTCTACCACCACCATGGTGCCGTCATCGAGATAGCCGATGCCTTGAGATGGTTCTTTCCCTTCCTTGCGAATTTTCAACTCGATACTATCCCCGGGTAAATAGGTCGGACGGAGTGCCTGAGTCAAATCGTTAATATTTAAGACCGTCACTTTTTGCAAGTGGGCGACTTGAGACAAATTGTAATCGTTAGTCAGCATAGTGCCATTAATTTCTTGGGCAAAACGGACTAACTTAGCATCTACTGTAGCCACGTCGTCGTAGTCTGCCCAGTGGATAGAAATGCGCTCTGGATAAGTTTCCTTAATCCTATTTAGTATTTCTAAACCCCGCCTGCCTCGGACTCGCTTTTGGTCGTTAGAGGCGTCGGCTATTAACTGTAATTCTTGCAATACAAACTGGGGAACGAGAATTTGACCTTCCATGAAACCGGTTTCTAAGAGGGTTTCGATGCGTCCGTCGATGATGCAGCTAGTATCCAATACTTTCGTCGAGGCAGACTTGAGAGTTCCTTCTGCCACTAAAACCGTATCTAAGCTATTAGGATTAATCAGTCTTAATAAACCGCGACCGTGAGTATCGGCCAGGTTGACTCCGGTAATGCCTAACATGAAGCTGCCGAGTACGGCCACCAGGGGCTTGATAAAGCCAAACTCTTTAGGAATGGGCAGCAAGAATAGAGGAGCTAGCATCAGGTTGGCCACTAAAAGACCGACGATGAGACCGATGGCTCTAGTCAGCAATACCTCTAGGGGCATTTGCCTGACTTGGACTTCTATGCGTCTATAGGTAGTTTGAAAGACTAAACCGATGACAAAGCCTATTAATGCAGTAAAAGCAGCCAATACCGATCGCAAGCCTTCTATATTAGTGACTTGTGCGAGTATGTTGGGTGGCAGGACTTCGATGCTGTAAAAGCCTATGCCTGCTCCTGCGAGTATGAATGAAAAAATGATGATTGCATCAAGCATGATTTTATAAATTTGGTAATGGGTAATGGGTAATGGGTAATGGGTAATGGGTAATGGGTAATTGAGCAAATAACAACTTCTTTACCATTCCCCTTTTTTGGGCAGGCTGCCCTTGTTAATCTATTATATCTTTCACCAGAAAATGCTAGGGCATTCAGCAAGGGAATAAGACCCTTATTAAAGAAATTTAAAGTTTTTTTCAGAAATTAAAAAGTATGTCTTCTGGCTTAAATGCTAAGGTCAAGGTCGGAAATTACCAGCTGCCAAGTTCGGCTTACCTTCATATTCCTTTTTGTCGGCGGCGATGTTTTTATTGCGATTTTCCCGTTTATGTGGTGGGCGATCGCAAGGATGGCAATAATTCTGCGGCCATATGCCGATATCTGGCAGTGTTAGAAGAAGAAATTAGCATAACCGAGTCTTTTTGTCAACCCCTCGAAACGGTTTTTTTTGGCGGTGGCACTCCGTCGTTGCTGACTGCGGGGCAAGTTGAAGGGATTATCGAGGCTTTGGATTGCAAATTTGGTATTGCTGCCGATGCGGAAATTTCTATAGAAATGGACCCGGGCACTTTCGACGAGGAAAAGATTCGGGGATATCGGGCCGCAGGTATTAATCGGGTGAGTCTGGGGGTTCAAGCTTTTGAGGATGAATTGTTGGCCCTTTGCGGGCGATCGCATCGGGTAGCGGATATTTACGAAGCCATAGATTTACTACATAAGGCAGAAATTGTCAATATCGGCATCGACTTAATTTCGGGGTTGCCCCAGCAAACGATGGAAAGGTGGGAGTTTTCTTTGGAGGGGGCGATCGCTCTTTCTCCAACTCATATATCTTGCTACGACCTGATCGTAGAACCGAAAACCCCTTTTGCCCGTTACTACGAAGCGGGGGAAAGACCCTTGCCGACAGAGGAGATGACGGCCCAGATGTATCGGCGGGCGCGAGAGTTGCTGGTGGGGGCGGGTTACGAACATTACGAAATCTCGAATTATGCTAGGGCGGGCTATCAATGCCGGCACAACCGAGTATATTGGGAGAATAGGCCCTATTACGCTTTTGGCATGGGGGCGGCTAGTTATGTCGGGGGGCAGAGATTGACTCGAAGAAGGAGGACTGGGGAATATTACGAATGGGTGCGATCGCTACAAGCAGGTAAAGAAACTACCAAGACAGGTTTAGAAACCGATCGGGACAAGCTTTTAGAAACGCTGATGTTAGGGTTGCGTTTGGCAGAAGGTCTGAGTTTGGAGCTTTTAGAGCGAGAATTCGGGCCCGAGATGCTAGAGCAAATTTGGGTTTGTTTGCAACCTTACTTAGAGTTGGGATGGGTAGAGGTTATTGCTGTTAATGGGGAATTAGTCTCCCACAAGGGGGATATCCCTCATATCGGTCGTTTGAGATTGACCGCTCCGGAGGGATTTTTGTTTTCCAATACGGTGTTAGCTGCCCTATTTAGCATTTTTTGATTTTCGTTGCGTCGCTCTAGTTAGTAATTCTACCTGGGTATAATTCGTAGAATTACTTGGGTATCTGCGAACATGGGATGGGAAAGTTATAAGTAATTTAAGGGGGAGAGTCCCAAGCTTAAAAGCAAAACTTATGCTAAGAAATGTTCAAAAATTTGACTGTTAAGAAAGGTAAAAAAAGAGAATGCAAGTCGATCCCCGGTGGTTTATAATGAAAGAGTAGGCGATCGCAAACTTTAAAGTTAGCGGGGATGGCCGACAGGTAAAAAAACTGAGTAAGGAACTAAAAATTATCATGCTAGGACTGAACAAACGGCCTGGAAAAGAGGAGCGGGAAATTCTCTGCTGCTACGTCAATGCTACTAGCAAGGCGCAAATTGCAAGGATTAGTAATATCCCGAATTGGTACTTGGAACACGTTGTTTTTCCCGGGGAGCGTTTTTTGTTTGAAGCGCTACCAGAAGCCGAATTAGAAATTTATCAATCTTTAGAAACTGGAGAGATAATGGGGGATAGATTGGGATGCGATCGCTTAAAGGTCGAGGAGGGAACTTAGTCAATTATTAATTTATCTCCATTGAATTAGTATTAGTTGAAGTAGGTTAATTTGAGGTAAAATTCCTAGAATTTTTCTAGTTAAAGCGCCTCAACTAAACCTACTTTTTTTTTGATATTCGTGGTTGAGTATCAATTATCAATTAACAAGTTCCCAGTTAACAATTAACAAGTTCCCAATTAACAATTGGGTTTTCGGTGTGGGAGTCGGACTCTGATTTGAGGCGATAAGGGCGATCGACTTGGAGCAAAGAAATTGGAAAAATAAAAAATGTTTTTTGAGGGTTGGCTGTAAGAAGGTCGGTAAAATTCCTCAAAGCCCTTAAGGAATAGGCAGGCGATCGAAAAGAGCTTCGACTCTGCCAAAAGTGAGAGAAATAATCTTGACAAATCTACCAAAAGAAAGATGCAGGAGTTTGAGGGTAGAAAGAATAATAAATAGATAGCTAAAAGATTAGTTCAGTTCGACTTTGCCCTTATAAAACTGTAGGATGCCCTAAAAATGAACGATCGGTTGCAGAGTATGGCGGTTGCATCCAAGCAACAAACTGTTTCGAGGTGTCGCTTTTGTCAAAACTACAAGCCATTAAAAGGTCACACCGGTTTTTGCCGCAAGCTCAACGCACCAGTGGTGGGTAAGTGGAAGAGTTGTTGTTTGGCAGCGCCGCCGTTTGCAGCTTCTTGGGAAAATAGGCGATAAATCGACTGTTGCCAGTCAAAAACTGTTTGTTGCTTTAAACAACAACTAATTGAGCCTATAATTCACATTTTTTTTGTTGGTTTTTCATCAATAAAAAAACCAAAAATCAAATAGTGAAAAACAAAGCTAGAATGAATTTTTGCTTGGGCGTAGGATTGATTGCAAATTTGCTGTTTGATAGTTGATACTTAGGTTAAATCTAGCAAAACATCCTATTTGATTAGAATTTTGGGTTGCTTCAAACCTTTGCTACACAATAAGTTTTGAGTTGGCACGGCTTACCTGAATTAAGTCGACAACATGATTTTTGAAGACTGTTTTAATCGTTGAAAAATTCGGCTCTTCGGTATAAAGTATGCTAAATTATTACTTTCGGGAACGGGGAACGGGGAACGGGGAACGGGTTTGGGATTTTTTCTTTACTAATCAGTACATTTAATTAGTAAATAATTTTGATTAACTGGCGATTGCGTCATTTTTAATGTTGTTCTTCCCTGTTAAGAGTTCCCTGTTAAGAGTTCCCGAAAGCGTAAAATTTAGTTTTAGCAGATTAAGTACCGAAGAGCCAAAAATTCGAGGGAGTAAAACCAATACTTTAGACCTGCCTAGTTTAACCAAAATTTATTTTTCTTTTAAAACATCATTAACCTCCAATTCCAGTTCGTGTCTTATGATTGGAATTGACAATAAAAAAACGGATGGTCTCGATCGTAAAAAATTAATTCCGTTTGACTTTGCCCCGATCGAACTGTAGGATGCCCTAAAAATGAACAATCAATTGCAGAGTATGGCGGTTGCATCCCAGCAACCAACTGTTTCGAGGTGTCGCTTTTGTCAAAACTACAAGCCATTAAAAGGCCACACCGGTTTTTGCCGCAAGCTCAACGCACCAGTGGTGGGTAAGTGGAAGAGTTGTTGTTTGGCAGCGCCGCCGTTTGCGCCTTCTTGGGAAAATAGGTGATAACTTTTGAGGACCAAAATTTTTGTTGCTTTAAACAACAACTAATTGAGCCTATAATTCACACAAATTTCTTTTGTTGGTTTCTCCACCAATAAAAAACAAATACAAAATTGACCGCAGAATCAAGCTGAATTACTAACCCGCGCTCTTGCGCGATCGCACTAGATGAGGACTAAAAAAATGACGCAACCCCTGGAGCTAAACGCTAAAAAACAAGAGAATAAAATTCTCTGTTGCTATCAAAATGCTAGTAAGAAAATAAAAATTTTGGGAATTAACAATAATTCTAATTTGCCGTGGAAACGGATAGTGTTTCCCGGGGAGATACTATTTTTTGAAGGTATTGCCAACGCAGAGTTGGAAATAAAGCAGTCAAATGAGGATGGAAAAGTTATTGCCGAAAAAATTTTGTGCGATCGCTTAGTCGTACGAGAAACAAGTTAAGATTTCGTTGTTAATGGGACGCAGTTAAGTCCGATCGCTTTCCTAACTGCGCGATCGGCAGTCCCCAAACTGCGATGTTGCCATTATCGCTGCCAGCGGCAAGAATGCTGGCATCGTTGCTTAAGGTTAAGGAATAAATTGGGTCCGAGCGCTCGGCGAGAGTTGTCGTTAAAGTTCCCGCGTGCAAATCCCAAATTTTAATAGTTCCATCGACGCTACTGCTGATAATAGTGGTATTGTCGGGAGCGATCGCCACTGCAAAAACGGGACCGTTATCACCGAAAAGAGTGTGAATTGGTTCTCCGGTATGCAAATCCCAAGTTTTAATAGTTCCATCGGAACTGCCACTAACAATAGTTCCGCCATCCCGGGAGGTGGCTACAGAATTAACCCAGGCCCGATGTCCGGCGAGGGTTCTGATGAGCTCTCCCGTATGCAAATTCCAGACTTTTATGGTTCGGTCGTGACTGCCGCTAACTAGAGTCGCGCCGCCAAAGCTCAAACTCAAAGCACAAATCGAGTAGGAATGACCGACGAGGGTTTTAATTAACTCTCCAGTGTGGAAGTTCCAGACTTTGATAGAGCGATCGGAACTGCCGCTGACAATAGTGCGACCGTCGCAAGAAATCGCCAAACAGTTAACTCTGTTCTGATGTCCGGCGATGGTTCTCACCTGTTCTCCGGTTTGTAGGTTCCAAATTCTAACGGTTTTGTCATTACCCGCGCTAACCAAGAACTTACCGTCGGGGGCGATCGCTACTGCGTTAACCATGTTGAAACGTTCGCCGTGGCTATTAATTAGCTCTCCTGTTGGCAGGTGCCAAATTTTGATAGTAAAATCGTGGCTGCCGCTAACCAGAGTTTGATTGTCGGGAGTAATAGCCAGAGAAGAAACTCTCTCGTAATGTCGTGCTTTTATGTCCGGCAATGGCTGAAAAAGTTGCCAAGGATTGAATTTTTTTAAAGCTTGTATCGCCTTGGTTTCCCCGCTGGATTTTAATAATAAATAAGCTCTTGCCTTTACCTCGACCGATTCATCTTTTAAGGCTGCAATTAGCAAGTCTAACCCCGCGTCTCCATATTTCGCCGCTTCAAAAACTGCCTGCAACCTACCTCGTGCTTCTGGAGATTTGAAGCGCATTTTAACTCCTTCGATACCTCCCAATACTGCTGCATTAACTGGGAGTGTTTTGCCTCCCAGAACTGCATCGTATTCTCTTGGTTTTTGAGTCTCGGAAGGGGCTAGGTTTTGAGAGTTTTTTTCCTGGAAAGATTTAGCTTTAGCAAAAGCAGCTCTAATCGCTGCTGTTAGTTCTCTTTTATCGAATGGCTTCTCCAAATACTCGAAGCTATCAAAAGGTTCTGGTATTTTTTTAATAACTTCTTCTGGCCTACCGCTCATTATTACTAAAGGAATTTTGTTGAGTTCGGCATCTGCCTGAATCTCTTGATAGAGCTCCCAACCGCTTACTATTGGCAATAAGAAATCTAAGATAATCAGACCAATTTCTGGGTCTAAATTATGCAGATAAGCAAGCCCTTGCTCCCCATTTTTAGCTTCTATTATTTGGAAGTTTCCCGCAGGTAACATCTCCCGAAACCTCGTCCGAATAACTTTAGAATCATCAATAATTAAGATTTTATTTTTCCTCATAATCTGTTCCATCCCTAATATAGTTTGCCTATTTTTTACTCTCCACTCTCAGTTCCATAAATTCCAGATTGGCAAATCACCTGTTCTACTTATTCCAAATTAGCGATCGCCTCCCGTTCCACCAAAATTTTACCGGTCAAAAGATCCTTAACCGTTGCCAATAAAACCCGCCTTTCGTCCACCTCAAAACTTACCGCCACTCTATCCATACCTGTTTCTCCCGGTGGTTCTAAATTTGCCACGCAGACTTCTCGATGGTGAGTATTTAAAGAACGATATTCCTGGCGTACATTTAAGGCACTGCTAGTCATCATCCCCGCCTCATCAAAAATCACCTCCGCCTGAGACATTTCTGCCATTTCCCCAATATCCAAACGGATTTCTTTTTGTCCCTCAAAAGCTACCTGCAACGTCATTGCTTTCTCTCTTTTACAAGGATATTTCATCCCCTTTTCAAAGAGCGGTAAAAAGTTATAATCTCGAGCGTGACGTTCCCACAAACGAATCGCATAACTGTGGCGCAAATAATCCTCAACCTCTGTAAGATTGCTAACAATTAAAGCTCCATGAGCCACGGCATCAAAAGGCTTATTCATCTTCACTTTTTGTTTGCCAAAATAGGAAACAATCAAATTTTGTACCGCCGGAATCAAACAAGTTCCCCCCACTAATAAAACTCGTTCGATTTCATTTTTAGTAACGCCCTTACCCATAGCCATTAATAATACATCATCGAGGGCATCCCGCAATTGTTGAAGTAATTGTCGGGATTCCAAAATCTCCTCTAATTCTTGCCTGGTTAATTCTAACTCGCGAGCTATAAAATTTTCGTCATCAAACCAACTTTCTTTAGCTTCTTCTTTGCGACACAAAGCAATTTTTAATTTTTCGCTCAATTCCAGAATATTCTGCCAACCAATACTGCCGATTTCTTCGCGAGTAGAACCGATTTTATGTAAATAATTTTCCGCTATCCAATTATCGATATCGATGCCGCCGATATAAGCATCGGCTTTTGCTAAAACTTCTCCTTTTAAAGGAGGGTTTTTGGTGTTATTTGTAGTAGGTATCGCCCCCGTTTTTACCAAACTCAAATCCAGAGTTCCTCCGCCAAAGTCAACTACTAAAACAATAGCTCCAGGACGTTTTACCGCATAACCCAAAGCAGCAGCAGTTGATTCATCGACGATGGAAACTTGCTCTGCCCCTAGCTTATTTCCCAAGTCGCGGAACCAGTCTAGATAGCGTTCAAACGCGCCCACTGGGGCGGTAAAAATTACTTGTTTTGGTTCGATATTTTGCTGAGATAATTGTTGCCAAATTTCTCGAACGAACAGTTCTGAAATTAATTCGGCAGAATAAGTTTTGCCGTCTATTTGACGGGGTGGCGGTTGAAAGTCGGCAGCTAAATCTCGCTTAAAAGATTGAAATAAACGTTCTGGTTTAGTAAGTCCGAGGCGTTGCGATCGCACCTTTTGCCCTAAGATTAGCTCCTCGCTATTTTTCACGAAAACTAAGGTCGGGATTACGGGAATTTCTAAAGAATCTCCGTTTTTTTTCTTAAGTTTAAAAACCCGAGAAATATCGCGAAACCTCAAAGTTTCTGCTTTTTTAGTATCTGGATTTAGATAGCTTATAACCGTATTGCTAGTGCCAAAGTCAATTGCTATTACTGCCATAGTATTTTCGGTAATGGGTAATGGGTAATGGGTAATGGCTAATTGTCTATTATCTATTGTTAATATTTAATTGTTAATTACCTATTACCGCCGGGCAAAGTTTGACTTACTTTAGCGGGACAGAAAATTTTCTCTCCTTTTCGATATCCCACAAAGCGAACGTAAACCAAATCTCCCTCCCCTATTTCGTCGCTATCTGGCTGATGTAACTGAGGATTAAAAGACACTTGTTCCCAGGGTTTGCCGATGGCTTCATAACCCCAACTTTCTAATAAATCGTCTAAGGTCGTCAGCAAAGGAATTAAGTTTTTTGCCGGCAAATTTGGTTTGGCTTCCGTCATCGGGCGAATGCTTGGATAATTAGTCAATAAACTTTGCAACTGCTGAAAAGTTGACTCTCGAACATCGGCGGTAATTTCTGCTTTTTGTTGTTGGAGATTTTCGCGCAATCTGCCACATTCGCGACGCAATTCTTCCTTTTCTTCTAATAACTGCTTTTGGCGATTTTTCCAACTATAATCTAAGCCTAAATTCTCGATTAATTCTGCCAAACTCCATTTTAAGGAAGCGGCTAATTTAGTTAAATCGCCAAAAGTTATTTGGTGAAAATTACCTCCTGCTAAATAAGGCAAACTTTCCCGACTCAAACCAGATTTTTCCTGCCAATCTTCCCAGCTTGAAAAGTTTAATTCTTTGAGCCGTGGGTAAATAGGAGAATCGGAGTTAAGAGGTAAATTACGATCGCCCGATAAAAATACCCGAAGGACAGTTATTAAAATGCTGCCTATGGCAACTGCAGTTACAAAAAAAGCCAAATTTGGATTTTCTAACATAGCCCTCCTAATATTAATTAACAATTATTCCCTATTCCTTAACAGATTGAGTTTCAGTGTTAGTTAAATATTCTTCACCTTGATAATATTCGGGTAATAATTCCCGGGCGTCAACTTTACCCAAAGCAGCTTCAACATCTTGAGTGGTATTTATGCAACTAGAGCCGCTTCCATCTATGACCTTCTCTGAAATTTTACCATCTTTGCCAATCCGATATTCAATCTTTTGATATTCTGCCATAATAATTTCTCCTAATTTACAAGAGCATGTTAACATCTTAACTGTTATAATTGATTCTAGACCAAACGTCAATACTTATGAACGAAAATCTCCAACTTGACAGCAAAGAAAAGCTGCATGGCCCATTGATGGCCCAACTCAATTTAATGATTCGGGCCCGCTATCCCCTGCTGTACGTCGTCACGGCAGAGGAAGAACAGGTAGAAGAAATTATCGAGAAGGTTGCCAATTTGTCAGACCCACCCCGTCGGGTTTTAATATGGGAAATAGTTCGGGGTTGGAACGATAATAAATCGGGCAAAGGTTCGGCAATGGCTGCTTTAAATCGGGTGGCTTCAACGGAGAGAAATCAAAATACTATTTTCGTGCTAAAAGATTTGCATTTTATCCTCAAATATCCCCTGAACGAAAGATATGCTCCAGTGATACGAGAATTGAAAAATTTAACTCGGGAATTAAAGCGCGATCGCAATATTTTAATCTTAACAAGTCACGCCTTAGAAGTGCCTCCAGAATTAAGCGAAGAAGTGACGGTAATCGATTTTCCTTTGCCAGGAGTGGAGGAGATTAATGCCCTAATTGAAAAATTAGTAAAACCGGAAAAGTTAAAAGTAACTGGTTTGGCAAGGGAACAGTTAGTAAAAGCTTGTCAGGGGTTGAGTCGCTCCAGAATAATGCGGGTATTGGCTTTAGCTTTGGCATCGAAAAAACAAGTAGATGATTCGGATATAGAAAAAGTTTTAGAAGAGAAGAAACAAGCTATCCGGCAAACGGGTATTTTAGAGTTTTTCCAAACTTCGGAATCTTTGAAAAATGTGGGAGGTTTGCAAAACTTGAAAAGTTGGGTAAAAATGCGACAAAATGCCTTTACGGAAGAGGCGAGACGCTACGGCATTCCTAATCCGAAAGGGGTGTTATTAGTGGGCATTCAAGGTACCGGTAAATCTCTGTCGGCAAAAACTATCGCCCACGAATGGCGACTGCCTTTATTAAGGTTAGATAGCGGGCGGTTGTTTGGGGGTATTGTTGGGGAAAGCGAGAGTCGAGTCAGACAGATGATTCAATTAACCGAGGCGATCGCTCCCTGCGTTTTATGGATAGATGAAATCGATAAAGCTTTCGGTAACATTTCTAGCGGCATGGATGGAGACTCGGGCACTTCCAGGCGAGTATTTGGCAGTTTAATTACTTGGATGCAGGAAAAGACAACTCCGGTATTTATCGTGGCAACTGCTAATAACGTCCGCATTTTGCCGGCGGAGTTATTAAGAAAGGGAAGGTTTGACGAAATTTTCTTTTTAAATCTGCCTAACGAAATCGAACGCCAGGATATTTTTAAAGTACATTTAAACCGACTGCGCCCCAGTCGAGTTCGACAATTTGACTTGGGATTATTGGCAAGACAAGCTAAGGATTTTAGCGGGGCAGAAATAGAGCAAGTAATTGTGGATGCGATGCACATCGGTTTCGGCGATCGGCGCGATTTTACCACGGAAGATATTATGAGGGCAATTGAGGAAACGGTGCCTCTGGCGGCGGTTGCCAAGGAACAAATTGAGGGTTTAAAACATTGGGCGGCGTCGGCGGGGGCTCGGGCTGCTTCTCAGGATACTTTGTTGCTGGAGGAGTTGAAGCGTTATACTCAAAAAGATGGTTTGGGACCTTTGGAGGTTGATTGATAATTAACCGTTCGTAGTAACGACGTAGAACAGGCATCCTGCCTGTGGGGTCGTAAAAATGTTCGTAGTAACGACTTTAGTCGTATAGAGCTGGTGGTAAGTCGCCGTGGTAGAGAACGCAGGGGGATATCTCTAGGGAAAGCGATCGTCCCTTCGAGAACTAGAAAGTGGATAGAGAGTAGGATTGTTGCTAGACCAAGAACCGGTGGCGGTAGTTAAAGGCGCGATCGCTACGATCGGGTAGCGCATTTCTCCTGAAGGCACTCCCACTACTACCGCAGGTCTAGTTCCTTGTTGTTCGCGTCCTGGGGGGTTATGAACGGGTAAGGCTACTAAAACTAGATCGCCGATCGCGATTGTCTCAAGACCGCTCATCTTTTCCTCCCACAACTACTAATCCTACTCCAGAAAGATATTCTACGGGTTTTCCTTGGGGCGGTCCCTCGGGGCCCCTATCGTAAGGATCGGGAGCCCCTGCATCGCTTTCTGTTTGCTGAATCTCTCGATCTAGCTGTTGCCAAAGCTGGCGTTTTTCTTCTAAGTCCAGAGAGGCGATCGCCTCTACTAAGGATTCAAAGGTTATTTGCAATTTAACTGTTGTTTGGCTCATCTGTTTGAGTTCCTCTTAACGATTAAAGGTTATTATATAGGAAAGCGATTGCCCCTTCGAGAACTAGAAATCGGAAAAGGCGATCGCTACTTTATTATGCTGTAAATACTTTTTACTTGAGTTAGACGAGTGGCAAACTGTAAAGCGGCGAGGATATCCTCTCTTTCTAAATCGTCGTAATCTTGGAGAATTTCCTCGATACTCATGCCGCCACTAAGCAATTCTAGTACAAACTCCACCGGATAGCGCAATCCCCGGAGGCAGGGTTTGCCGTGACAGATGTTTGGGTCGATGGTGATTCGTTCTAATAGTTTTAGTTCGCTCATTTTTCTTCGGTTATGGGTTGTTTTTGAGTAGAAAATATCGGTGATGCTAGTTCGCTAGTTCGTAGTAACGACTTTAGTCGTATAGATATGGTGGTGAGTTGCCGTGGTAGGGAACGCATATCTCTAGGAAAAGCGATCGCCCCTTCGAGAATTATACTCCAAACGGCAAGGAATTGCGTTTATAGACAAGGGGGACAAGGAAGACAAGGGGGACAAGGGAGAAGGGAAAATTCCCCTGCAAAAGCTCTGATGGCTTAGAGCAAAAAAACGTCATTTCTGCCCGTGGGCAGTATAGAAATCGGGAATGGGGCGATCGCTCCCAACTCGCTGTTGTCAAAAACTGCCTCCTTCGTAATTTTCATCGAACTCAGCCCGTTTGAGGATAGCGAAAGTATCGGGATCGCCGCGCAAACCCCAAGCTAATTCCTCCACTGCCGCGCCTCGCACATAGCGATCGCTATCTGACTCGACTCGCTCTTTGAGAATAGCGAAGGTATCTGGCTCTTCGCGTCCGCACCTGCCTAATTCCTCTACTGCACTCCATCGCACAATATAATCTCGATCGGAGATAGCCAAACGTTTAACGATCGCTCTTGTATCGGAATCGTCGTACCAACCCCGGGTTATTTGCTGCACCGCCGAACACTGCTGCAATTCGCACGTCCCAATCGCGATCGTAACCGGACTCTGCCAGACGCTTGAGATATACTCGGCACGGGTAAAAAATACGCTTTTTCGTAGAGTGTGGGGGGTGTGGGGAGGGTGGGGAGGGTGGGGGGAAAGATTCGTACAGTACAACTGATGGGTTGAATAAACTTTTGTGGCATCAAGAAGCGGACCAACCTCCCACACTCCCAAAAGCGCAATTCCTTGCCGCTTTGAGTATAAGCTAGAGTATCGGGGTCGTGGGGCCAACCTTTTGCCAATTCTCGTATTGCTTCGCATCGCACGGCGATATTCTCATCCAACTCGACGCGACGCTTGAGGATAGCTTTTGTATCGTTCTTGGTTAATTCTTCCACTATTTTCCTCCTTAAAAAAATTGACAATTATCAATTAACAATTACCGCACTCGCGACAGAAAATTAAACGCGAGACCGGGGCAAAGCATTCGGACATTACATTTGAGGCTTTTTATCCTTAGTTATCCCCCGAATGCTTTGCCCCTACAAATCCATTTTTTTTTTGAGATTTTCCCTATTTATTTCTCTTCCCAAACTTCCAATCTTCCCCACCAGCTAACAAAACCAAATTATCGTTAATGGCTGCCGATAAATCCTTAGCAGAATAACTGTAAGTTAACCCTAAAAAACTCTTAGCAGTTGCCATTAACCCAGCAACATCTACCATTTCCTCTAGTTGAAAGGGATTGTAAGCCCCATCCTCCACCTCTACGCTGGCCTCGCCGATCGCAAACTCGATCGCCTCTTCTAGCATCTCTTCCCATTCATCCTCTTTAATATAATAAGAGGTTTTATTTGCTTTTAAATTCAAGTCTTTAATTTCTCTAATTGAACTACGAATGGATGCTGCCCAAGAGTTAGTCAACCGTTGCTCTACCTGATTTTTTATTA
>CAZSTZ010000004.1:17829-27573 GCA_964609515.1 uncultured bacterium
TAAATCGATTAATTCTTGAGTTGTCATCGCAATTAACAATTAATAATTAACAATTGACCGGATATCTGAGAAACCGGGTTTGGCAGAAATTACCCGGTTTCTGTTGCGCGATTATTACTTTTTATTTCTCTTCCCAAACTTCCAATCTTCCCCACCAGCTAACAATACCAAATTATCATTAATAATTGCCGGTAACGCCTCCGGTGGATGTTCGTAAATTAAAGACAATAAACTCAAAGCAGTTTCGGTAATTTGACCTCTATCCACCATTTCCGTCAATTGAAACGGACTGCAATTACCGTCTAATACTTCCACGCTGGCATCTAGAATAGCTGCTTCTAGAACTCGGGCGATCGCCTCCTCCCACTCATCCTCTTTAATATAGTAAGAGGTTTTATTTGCTTTTAAATTTAAGTCTTGAATTTCTCGAATTGCACTCCGAATGGATGCTGCCCAAGAGTTAGTCAACCGTTGCTCTACCTGATTTTTTATTAAATGAATTAACACCACGGTTAAATAGGAGTAAATTTTTCTGAGGGTGTCTTTTTTACTCATAGCATCCAGTTCGTCAACAATGGTTAAAGCATCCTTAGTTCGCCCTTCCATAATGCAAGTCCTTAAATCGATTAATTCTTGAGTTGTCATCGCAATTAACAATTAATAATTAACAATTAACAATTGACCGGATATCTGAGAAACCGGGTTTTTACAGAAATTCCCGGTTTCTGGCAAATCGCGAGAATCGGTGAGACCGATCCCCCCCGCCCCCCTTAAAAAGGGGGGAGCAAGAAAAATTCAAAGTCCCCCAATTCAGCGGGGGATTTAGGGGGATCGACTTTACAGAATATCCCGAATATCCAAAGGATTACCGGACATTTGACCGTTAGCTTCTTGGAGTTTCTCCCGAGAAGACATCACGCAAACCGCAGTGCGATCGCCCCCTTTCTCGAAAGCATCCAAAATCGCCTGCTTCACCTCAGCTACCGTCGCCTTCATCGCTCGTTCGTAGCGATCGTCGCGGATTTCGGGATTTTGTCCAGTGAGATAGCGACCCAAAGATAAACCAGTCACTAACTCCGGTCGCAACACCGGGGAATCCTTTTGAGTGGTAGCGATAATCGCCCGTTCTACATCCTCCTGACTCCAGTCCGCATTTTTAACGTAATCTACCAAACCGGCAAACACCTTTAAAGTGCGAACCACATGAGGATCCCGGTAGGAATACAAAGTAATCGTTTCTCCCAGGGAACTGTAGGAACAGCCGGCCCCGTAAGCATTACCCTTCAAGCGAACCTCGCTGAAGAGATAGCCCAAACCCAACAAATGGGCTCCCAACCTCAACAGGGGAGATGAGGGGTTGGAATAGTGGGGGGCGGGCAAAGTTTGAACGCAATAGGCCACTTGCACCGGTCCGGCCAAACCCTGACGGAGATTGCGAATGGGAGTAAAGCCGGTTGGCGGTTGGGCGATCGATGGCGACTGTTGCTTGCTGCTCCACTGGGAGAGGGTGTTTCGTACTAGGGAATATGCGCGATCGCTCCCCGTAAAGCTGGCAGTCAAAGGTTGAGAAGAAACAAAATCGCGAATGGTTTCAATTTTTGCCATCAAATCGCCGCCCAGCTCGTCGAACTTACTACATATCTTCTCGACAAGCTCTAATTGAGGCAAACCGTTCATCTGCTCGCCCAGATATCCCATTGGCGTGACTGCCCCTGCGGCCCGCTGCATGGCGGTGTGGATGCCGTCATATACTAAGTCGGAGCTATATTGAGCGCGAGATTGAAGCATGACATCGCGCAAGCGGGCGGTATCCCGAGGATCGACTTTAAACAGTACGTCTTCCAACAAGGCCAGAGCCGGTTCGATTCGATCGTCGAGGGTTTTGAGAGTTACGCGGAATCCGTAAACTGGCCGTCGGGCATCTTCGGCGTGGGTTTGTAGCTGGCATTGGAAGTTCAAACCGCCGGTGCTGGCAGCGATGCGACGGGCGATTTTTTCGTAATTCATCCCTGCGGCACCCAATTTTTGCAGGGCATCGATATAAGCGGGGATGTACGGCCACAACTCGGGGGGCAATCCTTGGAGGTTGAAGTCGAGATGTAAATAACTGACTCCGTTAGCGAAAATTTGGTTGCGCAACACGACCGCCCCACCGGGAAGCTCTTCGATAATGGTGGGGATGTGTTCGGGTTTGGGCGGTAAGTCGGTGACTTTGAGTTGGGGGAGTTTGGCGATCGCTTCTGGAGGGTTGGGAGTTCCCGCGTCGGCGTCTAATTCTGCCGCTTCTTTGGCGATGCGCTGCAATTCTGCCTCGTTTAGTTGAGAGCGCAACTGTTCCATTTTTAGCGCCAAGGCTTTATCCTCGATAGTTTGCCACTCGCGATCGGGTCTCAATACCGCCGTCAGTCGGTGGGGGTTGTTTAAGAGTTTCTCGCGGATTAAACTATTGAAGTAGTTCGGGTTTTCGGCGTAACGTTGCTTGCACTCTGCCAGGCGATCGCTCATGTTTAAAAAGGTAAGCGGATCGCCGTCGTAGTTCCAACTTTGCATCACCCGAAATAGCATCCTGACTGGATACATTCGAGCGACTTCTTGATGTTGGTAGCCGGCCTGTTGGAAGGCAGCTTCTACGATTTCGCGGTCTATCTCTGCGGCAGCAATTTTTTCGAGGGTTTCGGCGACCAATTTTTCAAAAGCTTCGACGCGATCGCTCTCGCTGCCCTGCAACCCGACGGCAAAAACCGCCTCGCAACCCACGGAGTCCATGCCCGAATGGGGCAATAAATCTTGACCCAGTTGAGAATCGACGATCGCCTTTTTCAACGGAGCCCCTTCGTTGCCCAAAAGAATGCGGTTGAGAATATCGAGGTCCGTCCACTCGGCGGCATCGGTAGCATCGCCGACGAGCCACTTCATTAATATGTAGGTTTTTTCCTTTTCCGGTTCGGAAGCGCCGATGGGGTAGGAGTCCATGACCGACTGAGGTTGCTGCCATCGCGGTTGGCGGGTGACGGGAATATCTAGATCGCGGCGATCGAATACTTCTAGTTTCGGCGCGAGGAAGCCGAGATATTCTTCCGTGGGGATGTTGCCGTAGAAGACAAAGCGGGCGTTACTGGGATGGTAGCGATCGGCGTGAAATTGCCGAAATGCTTCGTAGGTTAGTTCGGGAATATATTTGGGATCGCCACCGTATTCCAACCCGTAGATAGTATCGGGAAAGAGTTTTTGATTGGATACAGTTTCCAACCGCTGTTCCGGATCCGACAGCGCCCCACACATTTCGTTATATACGACCCCGGTTATTTTTAACTCTCCAGTGGGATCGTCTTCCTCTACCGGTGCGAGATGGTGTCCCTCGCGCTTAAAGGTATTTTCTGTTAGCAGGGGATGGAAGACGGCATCGAAGTAAACCTCTGCTAGATTGAATAAGTCTTGTTTTACCTTACTGGATACTGGATAATAAGTGCAGTCCGGTCCCGTCATCGCGTTGATAAAGGTTGCCGGACTCATTTTGAGCATTTCAAAGAAGGGCTCCCGGACGGGGTATTTTTGCGAACCTGCCAATACCGAATGTTCGAGGATGTGAGGCAGGCCGCTATTGTCCGGCGGGGCAGTGGGAAAGCTGACCGAAAAGAGATTTTCGGCGTCTTCAGTAGTGTGTAGGTGGAGGACTTTTGCTCCCGTTTTCAAATGTTCCATCTGGTATGCTACCATCTGGAGGTGTTTCAGAGGAGTTACGGCCTTGACTTCAAAGCCATTGATTTTTTGTCCAACTGCTGGAAGTTGTTGGGTTTGTACTGCCATAGAGGTTTCCTTGTCTTTGTACGCTTGTTTTATTATAGTAGCGTAGTTGTCCAAAAGATGAGTAGCGATCGCCGAACGCCCCATCATACTCATACTCATACTGATATTCATACTCGCCAATTCCCAATTCCCCATTCCCCATTACCATGTCAAATAGCTTTAAACGCTTCTGGAAGCGACTTTCAACGACTCCCCAATTAATTTATTTAGTCTGGCAAGCAACCCCCAGACTGTTGTTGCTGTCGGTGGCAGTCACTCTAGTTAGATCTTTACTGCCGGCAGCGCAGCTTGTAATTAACAAACAGATATTAGATTTAATAATCGCTAGTATTGGAAAAACAAATGTTGACTGGATGTTTCTCGCAACTTTAATCGGGATTAGATTCGGTCTGGATATTTTATATGAAATTCTCAATCAAGTCAACGTTTCTGTCGGCTTGCTGATAAACGATCGCTTCACCCTCCACGCTAACTATGTACTATTATCCCAAGCGATAAAACTAGATTTAGCTCACTACGAATCGAGCGAATTTCACGATGCCTTGGATCGCGCGGCCAACAGCGGCAGTACCTATCCCGTTAGAGCCCTCAGCATCGTAACAACTATTTTCGGCCAAACTTGCACTCTTATCAGTCTGATAGTTTTGCTAATTCAATTCAATGCGGCGATAGTGCTGCTTTTATTATTAACAAATATACCCGCCTTTTGGTTGGGAGTGCATTTTTCCGGCAGGCGTTTTTGGATGTTGCGCAGACAAACCCAAAGCGCCAGACTGGTAGAATACTTGCAGCGGGTACTTACTCACAACGAATTTGTCAAAGAAATTCGCTTGTTTAATTTAGGGGAATATCTCGTCGGGCAGTGGCAGCAAATTCGCCGAGAATTTAACCGCCAGTCGGCAAATTTAGTTGTCAAATATGCCTCGGCGCGGGGTGGGGCGGGAGTATTGTCTAACGTGGGATTTTATGGAGCGTATATTTGGGCGATCGCTCAAACAGTGCGAGGCATCATTACCGTTGGCGATTTCACCATGTATGCGGGTGCATTTCAACAGGCCCAAAATTTAATACCCAGTCTCTTAGAAAGGATCGCCGCCCTCTACGAAGCAAATCTCTACGTCGGTCAATATTTCGAGTTTTTAAGCTTCCAACCGCAAATCGTCAATTCCTCCTCCACAAAACCCTTTCCCAAACCAATTAATAAAGGTTTAGAATTGCGCGATGTCAGCTTTACTTATCCCGGTGCCACAACTCCCACTTTGCAAAATTTAAACTTCAAAGTCGAACCCGGAGAAACTATAGCAATAGTTGGGGTTAATGGCGCGGGAAAAACAACTTTAGTTAAATTGTTAACGCGGTTGTACGATGTCAGCGAGGGAGAAATTACTATCGACGGTATTAATTTGCGAGAATTTGACCTTTTAGAATTGCGTCAAAATATTGGCGTAATCTTTCAAGATTTTTCCCGCTATAATTTGAGCGTTCGAGATAATATTGGTTTTGGAGATTTGAGGGAGAGGGAAAATTTAGAACGTATCGAACGAGCTGCCTTAGATTCTGGGGCAAATTCCGTAGTTGAAAAATTAGAAAAACAGTATGAAACTATCTTGGGAAAAATGTTTTCCGAGGGCATAGAATTATCTGGAGGTCAATGGCAGAAAATTGGCATTGCCCGAGCTTTTATGACTTCGGCACAGATTCTTATTTTAGACGAACCAACGGCAGCTTTAGATGCTTTAGCAGAATACGAATTATTTCAGAAATTCCGCGATTTAACTAAGGATAAAACGACCTTTTTTATCAGCCATCGTTTCTCGACGGTGATGTTGGCGGATAGAATTGTGGTGTTAGATAAAAGTCGCATTGTGGAGGTGGGCTCTCATTTAGAATTGATGGAAAATGACGGTCTTTATGCCCAGATGTTTCGCGCCTCGATGGCGAGTTTTAATAAGGAGCTGTTGGAGGGTTAGTAGGGATAAAGTTAAATCGCTAAAGCGATTACTACAAACGAGCGTTTTTACTTGAGAAAATCATGAGTATGATAATTCCAGAAGAAGTATTGCAAACAATCCAAATGTCCGAAGATGAATTACTCGCTGAAATAGCGATAATGTTATTTCAAAAAGAGCGTTTTACTTTAGGACAAGCAAGCCGTTTTGCCCGCATGAGTCAGCTTCAATTTCAAAGGTTGCTTGCCAGCCGCAAAATTCCTCTGCATTATGATATTGCAGAACTCCGGGAAGACGTAAAAAGTTTAGAGGAAAATGATTGGCGATAGATTAAGAAAAAGTATGAGTGCGGGTATGATTAGAAAGGCGATCGCTACCTTCAAATCTGGGCGTCATCCCCAGAAACCCGGTTTTTTCAAAAAACCGGGTTTCTTAATTCCAGACAAAAAACGGGTAATTGCAATAGCCCACTTGTCAATTTAAAAACCCATCTGCCATCATATTAATAGAGTGAAACATCTTGATGGTTCGTCTAGGTTTCAAGCGACTTGCAGAACAGGCTTCTTGTCTGTGAACCTAGCCATCCAAGAGTTCGTCAATTGGGAAAAGATCCATCAAGTGTATCTACTAAATATGCTGGTTGCGTTTTGACCAGTCTAAATATTCATCTGGTTGTACTGCCCGTCTTCCATGTTCTAATGCAGGTTTACTATTAGAACATGGATTTTTTTTATTGGGGAATTGGGAATTGGTTTGAATCGAGTCAACGCGATTACTACTAACGGTTATCCAAATCTGAAGGGGTATTGTAATTGCGGAGCATTTTAGCTTCTGTTTCGCCTACGGATAAAGCCTTTACTGGAAGAGTCGGAAGCCAATTTTGGAAAGAGCGATTCCCCCCTTCAAGATACTTTTCTAAATCAAATCTTACCTCTTGGCGATAAAAACCGCACAGAGGTTCCCAACCTTTAGACTGTTTTGGTACTACTGCTAAAACCTCGGGAGGAACTGTTTCTAATTGAGATGCCCAACTTTTAATAATATCGGAATTTAATTCCGGCAAATCGCAACCGAGAAGTAAAACCCAAGAACTAGAAATTTGAGCCAACCCTCTAGCAAATCCTACCAGAGGCCCTTGCCCGGGAGTTGACTCAATTAACCACTGACAATCTGGGGGCAAAATATCTCGATAGCGTTCCGGCCAAGGGGTAATAATATGGACCTTTTCCGTACAGTCGGCGGCTACTCGATAAACTTGTTTTAACATGGGCGTACCTTGCCAATCGATTAAGGCTTTATCTCTACCCATGCGCGAACTTTTTCCACCCGCTAAAATTAAAGCTACTAAATAGTTTTCATCTTTATAAATATCGTTCATTTTAATAATTTTAAAAATTTGTTTTGTAGAACAGGCATCCTGCCTGCGACCCGTAGGCATCCTGCCCGCGACCCGTAGAACAGGCATCTTGCCTGTTACTATTATTTATTCTATGCGCAAAGTTTCGCAAGATACTTGTCGAGAAACAGTGCCTTTACCTGCGTAATTGGTAGATATTTCTAAGTAAGCTTTTGGCATAGCTGTAAATAAGATGCGTTGTTTGGGAAAGACTATTCGTTCGAAAGGTTTGGATTGCCAATGCTTAATTCGAATATTTTGCATATTTTCTGTATGATTTGCGTAGTAGCAAAGAATCATATCGTTGCCATTTTTTTTGGATTTTTTTGAAGTTACTTCAAGCATGGTTTGTTCCTTATGAGATTAAAATTAATTTAAGTTTGATTCGATGCATTCAACTGATAATTACCCAAAACGTGACGGTAGTTAACCACGTTGCCAATAACGGCGATCGCCGGCGCCTCAAAACCGGTTTCCTCGACTCGTTTTGCCACTGTTTCTAAAGTAGCAATTAACTCCTCTTGGTCCGGGCGAGTTCCCCAACGAATTAAAGCGATCGGCGTTTCCCAGCTAAGTCCGGCAGCAGTAACTTCGCTAACTATATTAGGCAAGTTATGAACTCCCATATAAATTACGATAGTTTCCGAACCGCGAGCGATCGCCTCCCAGTTCACCTTCGGTCGATACTTACCCGTCGCCTCGTGACCCGTCACAAAAGTTACCGAAGAACTATAACTCCGGTGAGTAATAGGAATGCCGGCATAAGCGGGGGCCGCAATACCCGAGGTGATCCCCGGGACTACTTCTACTGGGACTCCTGCCTTAATTAAATCCTCCATCTCTTCGCCACCCCGACCGAAAACGAAGGGGTCTCCCCCCTTGAGTCGGACTACCACTGCATGGGTTTGGGCTTTTTCGATTAACAGTTTGGTCGTCTCTTCTTGGGGCAGAGAGTGACGTCCCCGACGCTTGCCGGCGTCAATTTGTTCGGCATGGGGACTAATGATGCCGACAATTTCTGGACTGACGAGGGCATCATAGACCACCACATCGGCGCATTCTAATAACACTTTGGCTTTAACTGTAAGCAGTCCCGGGTCTCCGGGCCCTGCCCCGACTAAATAGACCTTACCGAGAGATTTAGATTGATTCATATTAAGGAATGAGAAAATAGCAAACCGGAGTTTGTTAATTACTAATTTACTGGATTGGAAAAAACGATGCAGTATTTTTAGATACCAAATTTTTGAGATTATGTCAAGATTGGGTTGTTATAATGCAATTTTAACATAAAACTGCCGTTTTCTAGTAATAGCTTTAACGATGGGTTCGACGATGAAACAAAAAGACTTAGTGCTAATAGGGGGAGGTCACAGTCACGCGATCGCCCTCAAGAACTTCTCCCAAAAACCGATATCGGGAGTTAGAATAACTTTAATTACGGATGTGCGTCATACTCCTTACTCGGGAATGCTGCCGGGATACGTTGCCGGTTTATATACTTTTAATGAATGTCACATCGATTTACAATCGCTAACGGAATTTGCAAAAGTGCGAATGTTGACAGATAAAGCGATCGGTCTCGACCTAGAAAACAACCGAGTCATCTGCGCCAACCGTTCCCCAGTTCCCTTCGACCTGCTCTCCATCGACATCGGCAGCACCCCCGCCACCGCTACCGTTCCCGGGGCTGCAGAACATACTATCCCCGTAAAACCGATTTCTAAATTCCTCGCCTACTGGGAGGAACTAACCGCAGCAGTAGAGAGGTTTCCAGAGCAAAAAATGAGAATAGGAATAGTTGGCGGTGGGGCCGGGGGAGTCGAGTTAGCGCTGGCAGTCCGAGCTCGCCTGCAACGGATCTACCGCCAAAACCAACAGATATCTCAGAAACCCGGTTTTTTGGAAAAACCGTCAGAAACCCGGTTTTTTGGAAAAAGCGGGTTTCTTAACGAATTACATCTATTTCATCGCGGCGCGAAACTGTTACCAGAACGCAACCCCTGGGTCGGTCGAAAATTGGAGTCTATTCTCCGCAGGGGAGGAGTCCGGTTGCACTTGGGGGAAAGCGTCGCTGCGGTGGAACGGATTTTAGGAACGGGCGAGATGCCCGTTCTACGGGTTGGTTGCGAGTCGGGGTTGGAGGTGGAATGCGATCGCGTCTTTTGGGTGACTCAGGCAGGGGCGGCCTCTTGGTTAAAAAAATCGGGACTTGCCACGGACGACCGAGGGTTTATCTTAGTTAACGATGCCTTGCAGTCCATATCTCACCCGCAGGTATTTGCTGCCGGCGATGTGGCGACGATGGTAAACCACCCGCGCCCGAAAGCGGGAGTATTTGCGGTCCGCCAGGGGCAACCGTTATTGGAAAATTTGCAGCGATCGCTTTTGGGAAAACCCCTCAAACCTTTTGTGCCCCAGAAACAATTTTTGATTCTGGTGGGAACCGGGGACGAAAGAGCGATCGCTTCTCGCGGTTGCCTCGCTGTCGGTCCCCATTCTTTACTCTGGCGGTGGAAGGATAAGATAGATCGGGAATTTATGGAACGGTTCGCGAACTTGAACGGGGAGGTCGGGGGCGATCGAGGTTAG
>CAZSTZ010000004.1:27673-37822 GCA_964609515.1 uncultured bacterium
TACAACCAAGGAACTTTAAAAGTCTCCGACATCCATACCCTTTATTACGAACAATGCGGCAACCCCCAAGGCAAACCGGTAGTATTTTTACACGGCGGACCTGGTGGCGGTTGTTCTTCTTTTTACCGTCAATATTTCGACCCTAAAAAATGGCGCGTTATTTTATTCGACCAACGGGGGGCGGGAAAAAGTACCCCCCATGCAGAATTAAGGGAAAATACTACTTGGGATTTGGTCGGCGACATCGAAAAAATTCGAGTTCATCTTAATATTGAAAACTGGTTTGTTTTTGGTGGAAGTTGGGGAAGTACCCTCGCTTTAACCTACAGCGAAACTCATCCAGAACGCTGCAACGGTTTAATTTTACGCGGCATTTTTATGGTGCGCAAAAAAGAAATTCACTGGTTTTATCAGGAGGGCGCAAGTAATATTTATCCCGACGCTTGGGAGGAATATTTAAAACCAATTCCAGAAGCAGAAAGGGGAGATATGGTAGCTGCTTATTATAAACGTTTAACCAGCGATGATTCTCAGATTCGTTTGGAGGCGGCAAAAGCTTGGTCGATTTGGGAAGGAAGTACCAGTAAATTAGTTCAAGATAGGGCAAGTATCGCCGGTTATGGTAACAGTCATTTTGCCGAAGCATTTGCCCGAATTGAATGTCATTATTTCATTAATAATTGCTTTTTTGATGAAGAGGATTTCTTATTAAAAAACGTCGATAAAATTCGACATCTTCCCGGAGTAATCGTGCAAGGACGTTACGATATTCCTTGTCCGGTAGTGTCGGCATGGGAGTTACATAAAGCTTGGCCGGAAGCAGAATTGATAATAGTTCCAGATGCCGGACATTCGATGTCGGAACCGGGAATTAAAAGCGCTTTAATTGAAGCAACGGATAAGTTCGCCAATTTGTAAATTATTTGGTTTTTTAAATGGGTGTAAGGTGCGCGTTGCGCACCCTACAAAAGACTAAGGTAAGGTGCGCAATGCGCTACTACAAAAGACTAAAGTAAGGTGCGCGTTGCGCACCCTACAAAAGACTACAAAAGACTAGCTCAATTGCGGGAAATGGGCTTGACAATGAGGGTAATGTTATCTATATCTAGCACTTCGCAAACTTGCTCCGGTTCCAGAGTGACGTTTTCTACGCAGCGGGCCGGCCAGATACTATCGCGAAAGCGGGCTCGCCCATTATGCTCATCGATAGCTTCGTCTACTACCGCCTTCTTTTCCACGTCTTTCAGATACCAATGGCAGGGCGGCGGGGAGTTATTTGGTTTGGTTTTAGCGGGTTGGAAGAAAATCCCCAAAAGATTAAACATGGCCGTACCTCAAGCTTAACAGCGGGTAAGAGTAATTAGGGACTGGCGGTGGGAGTCTCCTCCGGCAAGTCCCTCTAAATACTTATTAGGAAGTTGAGGCAAAATTATGCAATTTTAGTGGTGAAATAGAGTTTTCTGGAAAAATAGAATTGTAGGGGCAAAGCATTCGGGCGGTAGATAAGGAGAAAACGAATAAATTTTGATGTCCGAATGCTTTGCCCGCTCCCGCTGATTTCCACAGTATTAAGTAGAGCAGCAAACATTACCCCCCTCTGTAGAACATCGAAAGCAATCGCTGTCCGCCGCAACTGCTGTTTTAACTGGAAGAGCTAGAAAGGAAATAAAGCTAAGAACTAGCATCAGTTTAAGGGAAGTTTCAAGGGCGATCGTGCTGGTTGTGGGAGGTAAATAGAGATTAGGTTTCATAGTTATAAGAATTAACTCAACAGCTTGAGTGTATGGGGAGCCTCCCACAAGGGGCCACAATACCGTGCCAGTTTCTTAACTTGTCAGGAAAAAGGAGCTTTTATCTTTGATTGTTCCTTCTAGTGGTAGGGGGACAAAGGGGACGGTTGAGCAATTGGCACTCTAGCGCTGTAGGTTGGGTGGAGCGCAGCGCAACCCAACAGCGGTTACAATGCGCCCACCTTAAACTTTCGACTTCAATGGAAGCCACCAGCGAGCTTGTCTCAAACAAATGCTATTATTGCCGATAGCTATCGTAGCAAGAGTGACCGCCATCTCCTACCCAAGTACCGTACCTCGGATGCTTATATTCGCATACTTGACTCAGATGGTGACTGTGAGTATTCCAAGAAACGCCGCGATCTGTGACGCTTATTGAAGTATCGGTTCCAACGCTAGTTCGAACTTCTTCATTACGAGCTCGGGTGCTGCAATCTACCGTATCGTTAGGTCGGTTTAGTCGGGCTGAGGTATAATTACCGTACCGACCTCGGCAAAATCCGTCGGCATCTTGCTGGGTAATGTCAGAAATTTTGTAGATTTTCCGCTCTCCCCAAATGGCCGATGCTGATTCGCCAGTAAGCAACAGCACAGATAATAAAGAAGCCGCTAAGAGGCTTTTCTTGATGTTTGTGTTCTTCATCTTTGCGTTAATCTCCATACATATTAGGCATTGCAATTCAACTAATTGTTAAGTTGAATCTTCAAGCGATCGCTTTTACAACTCCGCTTGATATTCATATCCTAGCTTTGAACTGGGGTGTTAAAGGTTAGAA
The DNA here is from genome assembly GCA_964609515.1 of uncultured bacterium. Taxonomy (GTDB): domain Bacteria; phylum Cyanobacteriota; class Cyanobacteriia; order Cyanobacteriales; family Microcoleaceae; genus CALKCV01. The sequence continues at coordinate 30,240 of CAZSTZ010000004.1, forward strand.
AATGTTAGTGCTTTGAGTTAGTTTTAGCTGGGAGGATAAAGTTAGTTTTTGTTGGCTGACATAACTAAAAAAGCTCCTGTTGTCATTGCGAGGGGGGGTGGGTAAGAGTTAAATTACTGGTTTTATTATTATGTCCCCCCGTGGCAATCTCATCACTTATCGGTTTGGCTGAGATTGCTACTCTGCGAGAAGGCTTCGCCTACGGCTGTTTTAACGATTGAACCAGGAGGTTAACTCGTTTTCCCGCCGCCTCGCAATGACAACAGAAAGTTTTAGTCAATACCCTTTGTCTGTTAACTCCATTCTCGCACTAATATCAGAATCCCATCGCGAATAACAGCGATGCTTTCTTCACCCGAGTTACGTTGGAAGGATTGCTTCTTAAGTCATCCTTCTGGTCTTTTTTAGAGCTCGTTGACGCCAGCAACAAAGCAGTTTTGGCTAATTTTTAGCGATTTTTGGGCGTATTCCGCCAAGCAGCATCGCGGGCTTTTTCAGCGGTAGAACCAGAACCGGTATAGTTCTTACCCGTTTTATTGTCCCGGACAGTAGCCTTATAATTTGCTGCAAAAGGATGGTAGGTATTACCCTCAGTTTTAACGTCGTAACGTGAGTTTTCGTTGTTAGCCATAAGTTTGTACTCCTTATTGGAATCAAAGTTTTTTGAGTTTAGCGTCAGAGCAAAAATTAGTTTTGCCAGAGAATAAAGCGATAGAAAACTTGAAATCGCTCTACTTCCAACGCTATATTTCTATTTAAACCTCTTGTATCTCGACTGTCGATACATAAAATTCGTACACTTTTGGGGTGAATTTCTGCGAACTAAGTCTTGACGAAATCCATAAAATTCACTTACGGTTATAATGGACGAGTAATTTTTGCTGGGAGGTCTATCGGTGGATATTGAAGAACTGCTAAATCAGTTAAACGAATTGGTTTTCGAACGGAAAGGAAGACCCTTGGAATTTCGGGAAAAGGAAATGATTCGCAGGTCTTGGGAAGGTCAGACCTACGATGAAATGAAGGTTAGCGACCATAAACCTGAGTATATAAAAAAAGGACTAGCTCCCAAATTGTGGCAATTACTCTCGGAAGTCACGGGAGAAAAAGTCAATAAAAAGAACATGAAGGGAGTTTTACTGCAAGTACTCGAAAAACGATCGCCCCACTCAACAACCCCGCCCCAACCACTATCGCCACTCAACAACTCTTTCAAAGATTGGGGCGAGGCACCGGATGTATCTATTTTCTACGATCGCTTCCAAGAAACGGCAACCCTCCAAAAATGGATTCTCGAAGAAAACTGTCGCGTGGTGGAAATTTGCGGTATGGCAGGTATCGGTAAAACTGCCTTGGCGACAAAAGTTGCCCGACAAATTGCCGATCGCTTTGAATTTGTTATCTGGCGATCGCTCCACAACCCCCCATCTTTATCGGAACTATTAAACGATTTATTGCAAGAGCTCGTTCGTCGGTCAGACATTGATAAAATTCATCGAAAATCCGAACTAATCAAGCATTTAAAACATCACCGTTGTCTGTTGATACTCGATGAATGGGAAACAGTTTTTAGCAATGACAAACTAGCTGGATATTATCGAGAAGGCTACGAGGATTATGGAGATTTGCTCAAACAAATAGCAGAAGTACCCCACCAAAGTTGTCTGATAATTACGACCCGAGAGCGACCGAGGGATAGCGCTTTATTCGTAACAAAATCATCTCCCTATCGGTTACTGGAACTAAAAAGTTTGCCAGAAGCAGCCGCCCAAAAACTGTTAGAAAATACGGGTTTATCAGCCATGGAAGCGGTATTAACCAAGCTGGTAGAGCTGTATGGTGGCAATCCTCTAACGCTCAAAATAATTTCTAGCACTATTCAAGACTCTTTTGGAGGTAATGTTGATGAGTTTTTATGCCAAAGTACGTTATTTGTTGGCGACCGTTTGAACTATTTTTTAAACCAACAATTCGAGCGGTTATCACCCAGGGAAAAAGAGATATTGTACTTGCTGAAAATCGAAGATAAGCCGGTTTCTAAAAAGCAATTAAAATCGGAAATTTTTCCCGAGCCTTCCAGCGAGGAAATCGTTAATTCTCTCCAGTCTCTCCTGCGACGATCGCTCCTAGAAAAAACTACGGCAAGCTCGGAAGTATTGTATTTCCTACAGCCGGTGGTGAGGAAGTTTGTTAAGGAGCGCTTAATCAAACAAGTCTCGGAAGATATCTGGGCTTTTTTTGAACTAAAAAAACCGGAAGAACTGGGATTTTTAAAAACTCTGATGTTAATTAAAAATCCCGAAAACTATCTTTTAGGAAAACGAGTGAAAGACAGGCTAAATCGACTTTTACCAACTGGAATAAGCATCGAGCAAATCTTCGAGGAGATTCTGTCAGCTTTAGAAGAACTCCCAGAGTCAACTTTGGGGTATGCTAAAGTAAATATTATCAATTTGCGGGAAACTATCTATGAGTAGGGTGCGCAATGCGCACCTTACAAATTTGCGGGAAACAAACGAAGGAGGAAACATGAAAGACCAAATAGTTCCGGGTTTATTGCTGGAAAAACGCTGGCGGGTAGTGGAGGCGATCGCTACCGGCGGTTTCGGTCAAACTTTTAAAGTTGTCGATACCGACGGCACCCAAAAAGTGTTAAAAGTTCTCAATTTGGATAACTTTAGCGGCGACGAAGGCAAAGAAAAAGCGATTTCTTTATTTAAAAAAGAAGCAGAAGTCTTAAATAAACTTTCTCATCCGGGAATCCCTAAAGTAGAAAAAGATGCTTATTTTACCTACCGCCAGAAGGGGAAATTAGAACCATTTCACTGTCTAATTATGGAATTAGTAGAAGGTGAAAATTTAGAGAATTGGATGGAGGCTAGAAAATCTCAACCGATTTCTGCATCTTTGGCTCTGGATTGGTTAAAACAACTGGCAGAAGTTCTGAAAGAACTGCACCAGCAAAGCTATTTTCATAGAGATATAAAACCGTCAAATATTATGTTAAAACCAGACGGCAAGTTAGTGTTAATTGACTTCGGAACCGTTAGAGAAAATAGTCTAACTTATCTGGGTAAAATAGCGAAAGGAAATGGGGTAACAAAAATAGATTCTCCGGGTTATACTTCTCCCGAACAGTGGGAAGGAAGCGCAGTGCCCCAATCGGATTTTTTTGCTTTGGGGCGGACTTTTGTTTATTTATTAACCGGCCAACATCCTCTCAATTTTAAGGATGCAAAAACGGGGAAATTGCTGTGGCGCACTTTTTCGCCACAGGTATCGGAGTCCCTGGCAGATTTAATCGACGATTTGATGGCACCTTTTCCGGGGCTGCGACCTCAAAATGCAACTATTATTTTGCAACGTTTGACGGATATCGAAACTGGGTTGCCAGTACCTCGGCGGCGATATCCGCAAGACTCCCCCAGAAGAACGGGGGCGATCGCTAAAGTTGGAATCGCCGCGTTGCTGCTTTTGGGGCTAACCGGTTTGCGTTTGACTGCACCAGAAATTGCCACCGCCTGCAACAAGCGGGGGGTCGAACGCCACGACCGAGGGGAATTAGCTTTAGCCAAATTCTACTATCAATGCGCCACTCTGCTCCAACCGGACTATGGCAAAGCCCAATACAACCTAGCCTCCCTTTACGAAGAACTCGAAGACCTCGCCCGAGCCCGGGCAGGATATCGCAAGGCAATGGAGGGCGGACGGGCGGCGGCTTACAACAACTTCGCCCGCTTGGAGCTCTTAGATAATAAGTGCGACGAGGCAATTCCCGTACTCCGCGAAGGTCTCCAGCTAGCCCGACGCCGGGCAGTTAAAGAGGCTTTGCAGGCTAACCTGGGGCGGGCGAAACTGTGCCAAAATCTCCCTTGGGAGGCAAAGTCGCACCTGCAAGAGGCCATCGCTTTAGGTGGCGATCGCTCCCCAGCTCGTTGTCTGTTGGCACCGGTACTGGACGAACTTGGCGAGAAGCAGGGGGCCCTTTCGGAGTTGGAAAAGTGTTCCTCCGACGCCCCCAACGCTTTGCCGGAGTTAGACCGCTGGATGAGGGAGCAAACCCGCCGGCAACTTCTGAAGACCGAAACCAGTAGTTTTTAGATTTTAGGGTCGCGTTCTTCGGGGTCTTTGCCCTCTTCGGGGTCTTTGCCCTCTTCTGAAGCATCGTCGGCCAGAAGTAGTTTGCTTTCTGCTTTGTCGGCTTCTCCAAAGGGGCCCTTAGAAATTACTGTTGCTTGGCCCGCTATTGGAGCTAAAATTATGCCTGCCAGCATGGAAATAAAGATTCGTTTCATCTCGTCTCTCCTTCAATTTCTCTTAGTTGGTGAAAGAGGAGAAGCGAGTTAGGCCCAACTGCTTTTTTTCTCCATATCTCCAGAATGGTTGATAAATCTAGCTTTCAGAGAGCCCCTTTTGGTGGTATTTCAGGGGCCCCCAAAAGTAGGTAAAATAGGGGTCGTCAATTCACAATTTATTGGGGTAAATATGGCAGTTACGCTGAGGGCATCGAAAGATGGTTTGGCAACCGTCGAGATGCTAAGAAAAAGGAAGGATTGGACTAAAACAGAAGATGCTTGGTGGCAGTTGGCTTTAGTTGGTAAAGCCGCTTTGAGGAAATTTTGGCGACGGGTGCCAATTGTTAAAGATAATTTTGTTAGTATTTGCGAAATTGTTGGAGCTAACTGGGAGGAAATAGCCGATTTTACCGAGGAAAATGAGGTAGAAAGTCAATCTGAAGCTAGGTGGTTGTTGGAGTTGAAAGCTACCGTTGACGAAACCGATAAACCACTAATAGAAAACTTCATCACTTTTTCTAAAGAACGTTTGGGATATCCTTCGGTAACGTGGCAGAGTATTGCTCCGGGCAGCGAGGCGTTAATTCAAGATTGGCAACCAGTAGAGTCGGTAATGCCTCGGGGGCGATCGCGTTCCCGAACTACCGAGCAACAACTCCCAGAAGGTAGCGTCAGGCGTGGTAAAGAAATCGAACTGGGAGGAACAAAAGTTGTATTAGTCGCGCAGATAACACCGGTCTCGAAGGAAGAAGCGAGAGTCAGCATAGATGTGTATCCTAGCGCGGAAGACAATTATCTGCCACTGGGTTTGGAAGTTGCGATAGTAGATGAAACTGATGCTATTATTTGGGCAAAAAAAGTAGAAACTAACAAAGACTCTCTCCAAATAGAGCTTAGTATCGAACCGGAAGAGTTGTTAAGCGTGAGAATTGCTTTGGGAGAAGTTAGCGTTACAAAAGATTTGTAAAAACTCGTTGTTTTTTATTGACAGCCATGACCAAGATTGTTACTTTTAATTTACAAGGTGATTTCAAGAGCGGCTTTTTCGCCTTAGTCGAGATAGAGGAAGATGGAGCTAGAACTAAAAAAGTTCGAGGTCAGTTACCCGCCGCCCCCCAGCTCCTTAAATCTTTGGGCGACTGGCAAGGCGACTTTCGTCAAAAGGTAGGAGCGACTCGCGCTAAAGTTATTAATGTGAGGGAACCCTCTAGCCACAATGCAGCTAAAACCTTGGCAGAAGAGGTGAATAAATGGCTCAACTCTGGGGCTGAGTCTTGGCAAAAAGTCCGAGATAAATTGCAAGATTGCTTGAGCCAACACGAGGAGATTCGGGTAATAGTTGAAACTGGCTCCGTTGAGTTGCAGCAAATACCTTGGCAAACTTGGGATTTATTCGCCGATCGCTACCCCAACTCGGAAATTGTCTTAAGTCCGCCAGAATACGAACTACCCTATAAAAAATCATCCACTCGCAAAAAGTCAAAAGTCAGAATTTTGGCTGTTTTGGGGGATAGCGAAGGTATCGATACTAAATTTGACCGAGACGAGTTAGAGAAACATTCGCGGTGGGCGGACATTGAATTTCTCGACGAAAAACTGACAAAGAAAAAGTTGCTAGAGAAAATAGTAGAGACTCCAGGCTGGGACATACTCTTTTTTGCCGGTCATAGCGACACGGACGATAAAGGCAAAATAGCTTGGTTTGCTATTAACAAACAAGAGCGTTTGACAATTGGGGAGTTAAAAAATAGTCTGAGGGAGGCGATCGCTAACGGATTGCACCTCGCTATTTTTAACTCTTGCAAAGGTTTGGGATTGGCTAACGATTTTGCTAAATTGCACCTCCCCCAAAGCATTGTCATGCGCGAACCGATACCAGACGAAGTAGCCCAGGAATTTTTACAGCATTTTCTGAGTGCCTTTGCTGGCAACAACTCTTTTTATATGTCGGTGCGAATGGCGCGAAACCAACTGGAAGATAGCTATAATAACCAATATCCCGGTGTAAGCTGGCTGCCGACAATTTGCCAAAACCCTGCAGCGGAAACGATAAAAATGCCGGATATTTGGCTGCTCAAATACACTCTCACCGGTCACTCCGATTTCATAAAAACTGTTGCCATAGACTCCGATAAAAAAATCCTCGCCAGCGGCGGTCCCGACAAAATCGTGAAGTTGTGGAATCTGGAAACCGGACAATGGATACGCGACCTAACCGAACATTCAAGCGCGATTATTTCTCTCGCTTTCAGTCACGACGGTAAAACCCTCGCCAGTGCTAGCAATATGGAATTTATGGACGGCACGATAAAGCTTTGGGATACGGACGATTGGACTCTCAAGCAAACTTTGGGAAAATCTTTAATAGCACTGCGGACTAGCGCGATCGCCTTCAGTCTCGATGACAAAAGTCTGGCAACATCCCATCTCGGTGCTACAATGCCTTTCGATGCCGGCATTAATATTTGGCATCTCGACACCGACAAAAAGGTACGCACTTTGAGAGGACATGGTTGGGAAGCGTGGTCTATTGCTTTTACCCCAGACGGGCAATTTCTTGTCAGCGGCGGCCCTGATGGTTCGATTAAAATTTGGAACTGGCGCAATGGCGAACTATGGAAGACTTTTAATCGACCCGATCCTTCTGACTTGGTGGGTTCTTTAGTGGCTTGGTTTGATTCTTCCGTGGGACTAATTTGGTCTATAGATATCAGCCCCGACGGACAGATAGTTGCCAGCGGCGACTCTAACGGTCGAATTAACTTATGGAACGTCAAGGAAGAAAAGCTTATCCGTACCTTAACCGAACATCAAAGCAGCGTTAGCGGTCTAGCTTTCAGCCCCGATGGAGAAGTTCTTGCCAGCGCGGGTAGCGACAACACGGTAAAAATTTGGAACCCTGCCACTGGCGAATTGCTCGATACTCTCGAACATAAAAATCGCGTGCATTGCGTCGCTTTTAGTTCCGATGGCAAAATTTTAGTCACCGGCAGTTCCGACCAAACTATTAAGGTTTGGGAACGACTGGGGTTGTAAACTGTTTGGTAGTTCAAAAAAAGCGATCGCCTACCAGAAAGTTAGACGCGACGGCGGGGTAAAGCATTCGGAAACGAAGATTTCTGTTGTTCCGCAGAGCGATCGCCCGAATGCTTTACCCCTACAAGTCCTTTCGGGAATCGTTCCCTACCGCTCAAAAATCATTCCCCACCGGACGGGAATCGTTGAGAACCGGGCGGGAATCGTTGAGAACCGGGCGGGAATCGTTGAGAACCGGGCGGGAATCGTTGA
>CAZSTZ010000004.1:37922-47129 GCA_964609515.1 uncultured bacterium
TTTTCCAGCCGCCTCGCAATGACAAAGTGAAATTGTTCGCGCTTCAACGGTTTTTATCGCTAAAGCGATTACTACGAACGACTCAACGCTATAATAATAGAGCAGTGTCGAGCTAGTAGGGTGCGCATTGCGCACCTTACAAATGTATCGATAGAGAGATTGCTTCGGCTAGGTTGGTATCTTTCCCACCCGCCTCGCAATGACAAAGTGAAATTTTTCGCGCTTCAACGGTTTTTATCGCTAAAGCGATCGCTACGAACGACTCAACGCTATAATAATAGAGCAGTCACCCAGAGGAAAATAATAGTGGAAAAACACGAAGAAGTTACTATCGCCGAATATCAACTGACGGCGGCATCCTACCGCGAGGGCACCTGGAATCACGACGTCTCCCAAAATATGGAGGCGTTGGTGGCGGCCATGCCTCGCAACCCGGGGAAAATATTGGATATCGGTTGCGGGCCCGGACGGGATTTGGTCGCCTTTACTAAACTAGGACACGAGGCCGTAGGTTTGGATGCGACGCCGGCTTTTGTGGAAATGGCAAAAGAGAGCTCCGGTTGCGAAGTTTGGCAGCAGTCGTTTCTCAGTCTCGACTTGCCACCAGCAACTTTTGATGGCGTTTTCGCTAACGCTTCCCTCATTCACGTCCCTGGCAAGGAGATGGTGAGGGTACTTCGAGATTTGCATGGCGCTTTGGTGCCCGGTGGTGCGATTATGATGTCTATGTGTCGCGGTGATGGGGAGGGTTACAGTCCGCGTCCTACTGGATATCGTTATACTGCGGGTTGGGAATACGAGACTTTGGCTCCTTGTTTGACAGAGGCCGGTTTTGAAATTGTTAAACATTATTACCGTCCCCCGGGTTTGCCCAGGGAACGGCAGGGATGGCTGGTTATGGTGGGTTGTAAGAGTTAATTGTAGGTCGGGCTCGGCCGGGACTTTCCCATTCGGAATCAACATGGATCGCCCGAATGGGAAAGCCCCTAAACATTGTCGAACGCTTGCGTTCGACAACGATTAATCTTCCTTAATGGCTACCGCTAACTGGAATCCCAATACCTCCAATAATTCCATAAAACTGTATATTTCTGGGAGCATCCGGTCGAGTTTTTCTCGATCGCTTTGCAGCGATCGCTCTACCATCGCCCCGCGAGATTCGGCAACGTTAGCGATCGCTAATTTTAACAGTTCTGGTTCTCGTTCTTCTAAGGCCGCTTCCAGATAGGCACTAGCTTCTACTGGATCTTTGAGGCATTCTATTAATTCCTCTTGGTAGCTTTCAGTTAAAGGCATGGTTTCAGCATCATAACTTTTAGTTTTCTGCATTTTTTCGACTCCTATATTCTATCCAGTATTCGATCGCTTTACGGATGTCTCGCTCTTGGGTGCTTTTATCGCCACCACAGAGCAAAAGCACTATTGTTGACTCAATTTGTCCAAAATAAATTCGGTAGCCCGGACCATAATCAATTCTCAATTCAAAAACACCTTCTCCCACAGAGCGATAGTCTCCGAGATTGCCTTGCCTAACTCGATCGAGTCTAATCCTTATTCTAGCTTTTGCTTTGGGGTCGCGGAGGGAATCCCGCCATTCTGGAAATGGCCTTTTTCCTCTTTTGGTAATGTAATTTCTAATTTCTATCGGTGTTACTTCCATCCTTAATTATAGTAAATCCCTAGAGACGCATAGTTTGGTGGCGAGCAAAGGAGACTCGCCACCAGAAACAAAGTGCTTGCTACGAACGCTGCTACAAATTAGAAGCGCGGATGGCGGCGCCGATTAAACCTACTTGGGGGTTGGTGATGATGCGGACTGGCATCTTTTCTAATAACGTACTCATGCGCCCTTTGTTGCTGAAGGCTGTTAGAAAGTTGCCGCCTTTCAACAGAGGGAGGATTTTGCCGGCGATGCCGCCTGCTACATACAAACCGCCAAAACATAAGGTTTTGAGGGCTAGGTTTCCGGCTTCGGCACCGTAAGCTTCTACAAATATCTGCATGGTCTCCTCGCTGAGACGATCGCTCTTATCTAAAGCAGCTTTGCCGATGAAAGCACCCGGATCCACAGTCCTTTCGCTCAAGCCGACTTCTTTTTCCCAAGTTCGGACTGTTTCCGCTATTTCACGGGTTTCGGGGGCAAAGTCGCGATCGCGTAAAAACTGATAGATAGAAACAAGCCCCAATCCCGATACTACCCGTTCTACAGACACGCGATCGATATTGTGTTTGGCTAACAAATATTTCAACAGTTGAAATTCTAACTCGGAACGGGGGGCGAAGTCCGTATGTCCCCCTTCCGTGGGATAGACTTTCACCGCATCTCCCAGACTGACGAGAAAGCATTCTCCCAAACCGGTACCGGCCCCAATAACTGCCATCGGTGCGTCCGGTTGGGTTTCCCCTTGTTGCAAAACGTCCATGTCCTCGTCAGTTAAACCCAACACTCCATAACCAATGGCTTCAAAATCGTTAATCAAGGCGATCTGGGAGATGCCTAAAGTTGATTCCATGTGGGAGGCATTCAACATCCAGGAGAGATTGGTTAGTTTGACCGTGTTGTTAACGATAGGACCGGCGATCGCGAAACAGGCTTTTTCTGGGGTTGGTTTGCTACCGAGTTTTTCTTCGGCCTCTCCCAGAAATTTTTCTACTATCGGCACCAGGTCTGGATATTCGGCACTGGTATAACGCGCTTCGTAAAGGGTTTTCAACTTCACCATTGCCAGGGACTCGTCGTTGCTTTCCACCAAGCGCAGAATAGTCTTGGTGCCGCCGATGTCTCCTGCTAATAAATAGGTCATGGTTTGTTCCTTTTAACTAAATGTTCGGTTTTTCCGATTATAGCATTTTTTTTATCGGTGAGGTAGAAAAATTTGGGATGGGCGGGAATAGGGAATGGGGAATTGGCAAAAGTTAAGTTATTAATTTCATCGTTATGCCCTCCGTGGCAATCTCGCCTTAGAAGGCAAGAGAGCTTTCTCCTTTTTCGGGTCTTTAGTTTGACCGAGTACCACCATAAACAACTGCGTACTTTCTAGCAAATTGTGAAGATTTGTACGCATCCCTTGTCAATTTGGGAAAGGGTGCATCTCAATTTTGAATAAAACCAAGAATTTAACGCTTTTTGTCAATTGTTAATTGTCAATTGTTAATTGCTGACGTGATTTGATATTTTTGCAAATATGAGATGCTCCCTCATCTTCTGGGGTCGCGACTAGATAGCTACCAACCAACCTTTCTTGCCTGCCAACAACGCCCCATCGTTAGAGGCAGAAGACTTCTCGATCGCAAAGTAGTCAAGTCCTACCAACAAATCCCGTCACCCGCCAGAAACCGGGTTTTTCGCAAAAACCCGGTTTCTTAAATCTCCCGTTAATCCCAAATTAAAAACCATGCCCGCAAAACCTCGGCAACAGTCCACGCTTGGGCGATACAACCGCGAGGGCGCATGGGGGCATCGCCATCAAAGACCTCGCTGAGACTGCCTACCCCGGCATCTAATAAATGATGGGACATCGGCGCTAGCAGTTCTCGGGCAGTGGCGCGATCGCCATAGACCCGCAGATGAGCTAAAGCAAAAGGACCGATTAACCAACCCCAGACGGTGCCTTGGTGATAGCTGCCGTCGCGCTGGAGGCGATCGCCACCGTAAATTCCTTTATACTCCGGGTCGTCTGGGGCGAGACTGCGCAAACCGTAAGAAGTTAACAACGCTTCCCCGCAAACATCCACCACTCGCCGCTGCCGTTCGGAACTCAGCAGGGGCGAGTAACTATATTTACCCTCCATCGGTGGCAGGGAGACGGGGAAGATTTGATTGGGTCGCAAGGAGTCGTCGCTGCCGCCGTTGGGAGTATCGAGAACGTCGTAACAATATCCCAACTCGTCGTTCCAGAAGCGATCGAAACCCTTGGCAGTCAACCCCGCTAATTCCTCGTATTCTTGGGAAGACTTGCCTAAAACTCGGGCAAATTGCACCATTGCTTGCAGGGCGTTATACCAGAGGGCGCTAATTTCTATCGGTTTGCCCGCGCGCGGCGTCACCGTCCAATCGTCGATTTTGACATCCATCCAGGTAAGTTGGGAGTCGGGTTCGCCGGCGTAAATCAAACCGTCGTCGGCATCTAGCTGGATGTTGTAGCGAGTGCCCCGTCGGTGCCAGTCTACAATTTCCGCTAAAACGGGGAACAGTTCTGCCAAAAGTCCGTCGTCGCCGGTGGCATCGTGGTAAGCGCGGACTGCTTCAAAGTACCAGAGAGTAGCATCGACGGTATTGTAGTCGGGGGTGTCGCCTTCGTCGGGGAAGCGGTTGGGTAACATTCCGCGATCGACGTACCGGGAAAAGGTGCGCAAAATAGAGCGTGCGATTTCGGGCCGTCCGGTGGCCAGGGTTAAACCGGGCAAACCTATCATCGTATCCCGGCCCCAGTCGCCAAACCAATGATAGCCGGCGACGATCGTTTTGCCTTGGGGCTCGTCTGCGGAGGGGCGATCGACGATAAATTGGTTTGCTGCCAGAACTAATTGCTTTATCCAGTCGGGAGTATCGGCGGCGCTGGGGGTTTGTTGAATTAGTTGCAGTTCGCTGGCGCGGTGGGATTCTAGAACGCTGTCGCTGTCGAGGTTGGCATTTTCTTCGGTGGTGGCAATGAGGGTTAGCGATCGCCCCGGTTCGATGCGGGCGTGGAAGGTGACTGCCAAGAGATGGTCTTCGCGATCGTTTAAACCTCGGTATTGTTCCATCTCCAGATGAAAGCGATAATACCATTCGTGGGACGGGGTGGCGACTACCAGTCCGTTTTGTTTGACGGAGTTCGATACCAACAAATACAGAGGCGCTGCTTCTGGAAACGCCGTTACCCGCACTCCGCCTTCGACTGTATCGATGTTAAAGCGAGACCAGGGGTTTGCCTGGGTGTTGTGATGGTAGTCGCGATAGTTAACTAGGGCTTTAATGGCAATAGTTATGGGTTTGTTTGCGCGATGGAGATGGTAGCGAATATAAGTTGTATTGCTGCCCCGTTGCATCCAGATGCGCTTTTCTAAAATCCCGTCGGCGACTGCAAACCTCCACACGGGCATAGTTCCTTCCAGATGAAAGCTTTCTATATATTTATGACCTTCGGGCGATACGCTGCCGTCCGCCCAACGATTGCTGGATAAGGGATAGAATTTGTTAGCGCAGCCAATTATTTCTTCTAGTTTTGCCAGCAGCAGGGTTCGCCCCAAGGGCGGGTTGAGGGCGGCTATTAGCAAACCGTGATAGCGACGGGTGAGAACGTTGGCGATCGTGCCGGAGGCGTAACCGCCAATACCGTTGGTAACTAACCACTCGCGCTTGTCGGCAATTTCCAGGTTGCCGCAGATTTCCCTTCCGAAGTTGATGTTCATAGTTGCCTCTGTTTGGTTGATTTGACGGTACCGCGCTAGTTTAACATAATAATTTAGTTTGTCGTAATCGCTGTCTTCGATAAAAAAATATTTGCCAATTCCTAACCAATCGTTTATAATAAAATAGTTCCCTAAAAGAGGCTCGCAAATATGAGTTCCTTAGCTACCAATACAAAGACGGAAAATACCGTTAAAATGGTTGTCACTGAAATTATTGGCAGCCACCTCTGTATCACAATTGCCAATGCCCAAAAAGTTAATCGAGCGATCGCTGCTGCTTTTCAAGAAGGTAAAAAAGTGATTCTTTCTTTTAAAGATGCTGAAGATTTAACCTGGGGGTTTTTGAGCGATTCTATCGGTCAATTGTATTTGGATTTTCCAGAAGAACAAATCAAAGATTCCCTAAGTTTTGTCGATATTACCGATGACGATTTGGAATTTATTGAGGACGTAATTTACTGGAAAAAAGAATTGTTAAAAGATCCAGAAAGGTACAAAGAAGCAGCACGAGATTTTTTGGAGATAGACGATGACTAATCGAGTAAATAACATCGAACAGTATAAATTTAGCTCAAATGATGCTGTCTTATTTGATGCTAATATTTGGTTGTACCTTTACAGCCCGCAAGGCGATTTGGTTCCCAAACTAAAAGACACATATAGTTCTGCATTCAACCGAATTCGCAGCGTACAGTGTCCGATATTTTTAGACGTACTCGTGCTGTCTGAATTTATTAATGCCTACGCTCGATTTATGTACAATCGTTTGCCACCAGCAACAAAACCTCCAGATTTTAAAACCTTTAGAAATAGCGACGATTTCCAACCTATTGCGCGGGAAATTACTAAATATTCCCGCCGAATAGTCAGTAAATGCCAGCGGATAGAAAGCGGTTTTGAGTCTGTCAATCTCAGTTCTTTGTTAACTGAATATGCCGCCGGTAAGTCGGATTTTAACGACCAAATTTTGGCTGGTTTGTGTCGCGATCGCGGTTTTAAATTAATCGATCGCGATGGGGACTTTCAAGCAGAAAATTTGACAATTATTACTGCTAATTCTAAATTGCTTAACCGGGCTAAAAACTAACTTTGGTGCGCGGTGCGCGCCCTACTAGCTGGGTTAAAAACTAACTTTGGTGCGCGGTGCGCACCGGGAGCATCCCAATTTTGAATAAAGCCAAAAATTAAACGCTTTTAGGCAAGAGGCAAGAGGCAAGAGGCAATAGTTGGGGAAAAGGCAAGAAGGGAAAAGGGATGCATTAGATAAAAAAACGAATATTCGATATTTTTGCAAATATGGGATGCTCCCGTGCGCACCCTACTTAAATTGAGTTTAAAAATTTAGAAACCGGGTTTTTTCAAAAAACCCGGTTTCTGGGTTCTAAGCTTCAAAATTGAGATGTACCCAATTTATCGCATACTGGCAAAATGTTTTTGTAAAATTTCGTGGATAAATTGATAGCGATCGCCTACTTTTTGCAACAACAATCTTTCCGCCGCATAATCTAAAAACCGTCGATAATTCCAAGGCATATTTCCATAAGAGCATAACACCACTCGCAACATCAATTTTTTAAGTCCCGGAATGGCGATAAATGCGCCGATAATTACACCAATTAAAGCAGCGATCGCTCCTCCAATAATACCAAAAATTAAACCAAAAATTCTCCCCAAAACTACAGCAAAAACTAACTCGCTTAACAGCCTAACTCCCAACCCATACATCCGTCGTTCTTCCTTAGTTGTTAACCAGCTTTCCTCCAATTTATTTAAGCTAAATTCTCTCTCCTCCTTCTCTTCCATTCTGGCAGCCAACCATGCCAACCAACGCTTAGTTTCTTCTGGGAGAGGCTGTTTCTTTTTAGAATAAAAATTCTCGCTAATATCCCTTGTCAATTGCCGCCTAATGTAAGCATTTAAAACATATCTTTCCCGGGCCTCAGCAGAAGTAATTCTCCTCCAAGATTCGATTAAAATTTCTTCATAAGCTAAAGTCATCATGCTTAAAAATAACGGTCTTGCCGCTAGCTCTAATAACTCCGGTTCTTCCTCGATATTGTACCAAAGCTCTCGACTTCTATAAGCAAAAGCATATTCTTTTATCTTCTTTGTAGGTATGGGCTTCAAGATTACAGCCCCATTTAACTTTAACTTAGCGGGGCAATTTTTATAAGCAGTTAAACTGCTACAAACTACTAAATGTTTTGGTTTAAAATTTTCTATTAATTGATTGACATCTTGCAAGCATTCGAGCTGGCGATGAGATTTAACCTCGTCAAAACCATCCAGCAGCGGTAATAATTCTTGCTTTTCTAACCAATAATTGCCGAGGTCTGCGGGAATTTTATATTGTTGCTGGAGTCTATCTATTAACCAAGTCGAAAAATCTGGATAGTCTTGTTTCCAAGCAGAAAGATTTAACAAAATCGGTATGGGTTCGTCAGGGTTTTTGTTAGCCCGAATTAGCAAGCAACGAAGTAATTCTAACAAAGTTGTAGTTTTACCGCTGCCCGGATTGCCTAATATTAATAATTTGCCTCGGAGGCGATCGAATACTTTAATAATACTAACTTTTTCCGATAACTTAATCCGGGAGCGATCGCCCACTTTAACTGTTATGTCCCAAGAACGAATTAAACGTTCCGGCGGTTTTTCCCGGGCGAGGTAAACTGCCGCCGCCCCATTCAAAGATTGCGATCGCAACTGTTGGAATTCGCGATCGACCGCTTTTAGTAACTTCTGGCGATTTTTACTTATTGTGCTTTGACTTAATTTTGCCATCTAACTAGAGAATATTTTCCAGAAACAGTTAACGGGATAATAGATTTAAAATACCCATAAGATACCTTTTAGATATATTGCCCAAAGTTAACTCTGGTGAGTCATCAATATTTTTTTTAGTATGAGTATTAGTATGAAAGAATAAAATTGCATAATTTAAGATGAACCCAAGAAATCGGACAAAATGTCGTTAAACTCCAGACAACTAATAATTGCAGGTGGGGCGGGAGTTGCCACGGCGATCGCCATTGCCTCCATCGCCATTCAATCCCAGTCGCCCCAACCAACCCCCAACGGCAACCCCGTCGAGGCACCGACTGCTTCTGCCGATCCTCGCCCAAAAGCGAGTCCCATAGTAGTTATGCCCTCAATCCCCGACTGCGAAATTAAAATGGCCGTAGTGGCAGATCCAGAACCTCCTTTAAACGTCCGCAGCAGTCCGGAGGTCAAAGAAGGTAATATTGTCGGCCAGCTTAATAATAATACCTTTGTTTCCGTCGCCGACGAACAAATGGGCTGGTTAAGAATTACTTCTCCAGTGGCGGGTTGGGTTGCTAAAAATCGGACCGAAAGTAGCTGCGCTATTGTTAATAAAAAGATTACTTTTTTCCCTGGGGGTAATGAGGCGATCGTCCGAGGGAAAATTATTGGTGGGGGCAGTCACAGTTATAAAATTGATGCGACTCAAGGTCAGACTTTAGCTATTGAAAATTATAAGGATATTTTCCCAGTTATTATTACTCCCGACGGGCAACTATTATCAAACAGTCCCACTCCCGGAGCTGAGGTAAAACAATGGAAGGGCGAGTTACCAATTACCGGAGAATATACTTTACAATTAGAGTCTAATTTACGAGGATTTGAATACGAATTTTTAATCATAATCGAGTAGGCAACGTGTTGGGAATTAAGAAACATTAAGAAACCAGGTTTTTTGAAAAAACTAAGAAACCAGGTTTTTTGAAAAAACCTGGTTTCTGGCATCAATTATTCAATTATAAAATTTTAAAACCTGGTTTCTGGCATCAATTC
>CAZSTZ010000004.1:47229-59371 GCA_964609515.1 uncultured bacterium
AAGGAATATTTTCCAAAGAAACATCTAAAATTGAATACTTTTCCCAACCCTCAAAATCAAAGTGCCACCATTCAGTTATCAAAGGTTCAAAACCGCGTTCTTTCATCATTGAAGCGAGCAAATCGCTATTTCTTTTAACTTCAGGTTTGTTACCTTCATAACTTCTCCAAGCTTTCTCAGAAAAATCGTCATAATCTGTGGGCATTTCTAACTCCATACCTGTCTTTAAATCGACCAAACTTACATCCACTGCAGCCCCGCGATTGTGTCTGGAACCTCGTTCGGGATTGGCAACGTAGCGGCTATCTGGCAAGACTTCCCACATTTTTTTAGTAACGGATAAAGGTCGATAACAATCGAAAACTTTTAAGCCTAAATCTATTTCTTCTAAATCGTTTTGAACCTTTGAAAGTTGTTCCGCAACTTCTTTTCTGAGGGCGCATTTAGCTACTTGGTAGAGTTGTTCTTCGAGAAAATTATTGGTGGTGGCATAACGAATATCTAAGACAATGTTGGGATTAATAGTTTGAATATCTACCAATCTCGCCTCGTCTGGAATGTCGGAGTTGGCGATGGTTTTTGGTTCCCCAAAATTTAGTCCTATTAATAAGAGAACAATCCCTAAAGATACGATTAAATATTTACCGATTTTAAGATGTTTCATAATTGTTTTAATTTACCTCGACAAAAAAATGTAGGTTGGGTGAAGTGAAACGAAAGCCAACAGCAATATTTATATTTAACCTAATTAAACAGAAAAGGTTTTACAGCTAAAATCATCCGATCTAACTCCGTTTTATTATGTTTTAGAAGGTCGTGTCCCCATAATTCATTACTGTCGTCCGCACAATCTTTTGCCAGTGTTTCTCCGATATTTTCAAAACTCCTTTTAATCTCGCTTCTTAAATTCTCCGGTTCGGAAAAAACCCCCAGAACAAATACTCTATCTTTTAGTTCTTCTGGAATTTGATTTTTTACATAACTCAATCGATTTTCATCGCGATCGAAATCCATCAGCAAAAGAAAATTTCTCTGCGGAAGATTGCGCATTTCTGGGGCATGAACTTTACCAAAATCCCCTACAGCTTTTTTCCAACCGTCAGAAACAGGCAAAACTTGAATAGCACGAGAATTTAGATTAGGATCGAGGGTAAATCCGGTGGCAATTTGCCTATTGGCATCATCTTCTGGCAATACAAGAAGGTGTGGTTGATATTTATTAATCCTCATAGTTCGATGTCACCGCAAATTAAAGTATTTATCAAGTCTCCACGAAGAGACAAATCCTTAAGCTGTCTGACGGTAGTTGGCTCTAAATGGCTTTTCCTATCTAACACAAAAGTATTTTCATCTGAAAACTTGCGGATAGCTTCGGGATTATGAGAAGTCGTTAAAATTTGTCCGCCATTTTTAAAAGAACGCCGCAACGACAACACAAAATGTCCTACCTCTGATAAAGAAAGATAGTTTTCAGGCTCGTCCCAAAAGCAAAAAAGCGGTCCGTAGAATTGATTCGCAGCCAAGACAACAGCCCCAAGAAAAAAACATTTTTCACCATCAGATAAATCCTTAAAAGAAACGCTCAAATTTGCATTATTTTGCTCGAACCTAACCATCGTACTTTTGGCATCTTTGCCAATAACTTCGTTGAGAAAATCTTTAAGGTCTGGCATTACTTCTTGGAGATAGCGATCGACTTGATTATAGGCAGCAGGATAGCGACTCAGCAACCCCGATAACCAGTCTCCAAAATTAGAACCATCTAGCTTTGGTTCCAAAGTTTCATCTGATGAATCTCCAGTCATTAAACTAGGAAGAGGAGCTAAAATAATCGTGCGTGCCAGCCAGGTTTTAAAAATATGAATTGGGTCAGTTTCCGATCGCTCTTGAATTAGTGGAAGAGCAACCAGATGCCAATCTACAAGAAACTGAGCTTCGCTATTTCCAGAACTTGTAGGATAGCCATACCTGCCTGTCTTATTAAGAGTTACTTGGGCTTCTTTTCGAGAGTAAATTTGCTCTCCCGCAACTATAAATTCCTCTTCAAAAACTCGAAGCTCTTTAAAGTTTTCTGGCAACTCAAAAGCAACGATATATTTGTACAATTTATTATCCAGCAATACTTCTATTTCAAAGCGCATAGGAACCTCAAACCTTCCCCAAGCTAAATCCTTCGGTAGGACAAGATTTTTAACTCTATTGATGCCTCGACCGATGCTTTGAAGGACCTCTAATGCACTGCGAATGGCTGATTTTCCCACGCCATTTTTGCCTATTAAAAGAGCGGATGGCATCTCCTTGAGAGTCAATTCAAAGTTTTCTAAGCATCTGAAATTGTGTAAATAAAGTCTTTGAAGCATATCGTTTTTTTTGGGGAATAGGGAATGGGTAATGGGGAATTGGAAAAAGAGCAAATTGTAGGTCGGGTGAAGCGAACCGAAATCAACGGTTTGTAGGTTTCTTAATTCCTATCTCGACAAAAAAGTTGCAAATTTTAGCAAATTGTAGGTTGGATGAAGCGAACCGAAATCAACGGTTTGTAGGTTGGTCAGAAACCAGGTTTTTTTAAAAAACCGGGTTTCTTAATTAAAACCCAAAAACAATTTAATCTGGTGTTGGGTTGCGCTGCGCGGAGCCCGACCTACTAATTGCTAATGTCCTAAACATCCAACCTTTGATAAACCTTCTCCAAATTATTCAGATGTTTTTGAGCGTCAAAACAAGCCTCAATTTCTGCCGGCGATAACTTCTCTGTCACCCGAGAATCCTTACTAATTAAATCGTGAAAATTCCCCTCTGGTTTATTCCAAGCTTCATGGGCGCAAGACTGCACTAAAGAATATGCTTCCTCTCGACTCATTCCTTTTTCAACTAATGCTAATAACACCCGCTGGCTGAAAATAACGCCGCCGTAAACATTCAAATTTCGCTTCATGTTTTCCGGGTAAACCAACAGATGTTTTACCAAGTCCGTAATCTCAGAAAGCATAAAATGAGCGATGATGCAGCTATCGGGCAGAATCACCCGTTCCACCGAACTATGGGAGATATCCCTTTCGTGCCAGAGAGCCACATTTTCTAAAGCAGCCACCGCATTACCTCGGATTATTCTGGCCATTCCCGTCAAACGTTCCGATCTAATCGGGTTGCGCTTGTGGGGCATGGCGCTGGAACCTTTTTGACCTTTAGAGAAATATTCCTCCACTTCCAGAACGTCGGTTCGCTGCAAGTTGCGAATTTCTACGGCAAAACGTTCGATAGAAGCGGCTAAGAGGGCCAGGGCTTGCACAAATTCGGCGTGGCGATCGCGCGAGATTACCTGAGTCGAGGCCGCATCCGGTTCCAGTCCCAACTTTTGACAGGCCAACTCTTCAACCCGAGGGTCGATATTGGCATAAGTGCCCACGGCCCCAGAAATCTTACCCACAGAAATCTCTTCCCGCAGTCTGACCAATCTTTGGCGGTGGCGGCAGACTTCCGCCAACCATCCCGCCAGTTTAAAACCAAAGGTAATGGGTTCGGCGTGAACCCCGTGGGAACGCCCGACGGCCACGGTGTAGCGATGTTGTTGGGCTTGGTAGCGGATAGCTTGGGCTAAATCTTCCACCATTTTTAACAAGAGGTCCAGGCTGGCCCCCATTTGCAGGGCTAGGGCCGTATCCAGGACGTCGGAACTGGTCAAACCCAGATGGATGTAGCGTCCGGCGTCGCCGACGTATTCGTTGACGTTGGTTAGGAAGGCGATGACGTCGTGGCGGACTTCCGCTTCTATTTCTAGAACTCGTTTGAGGTCGAAGTTGGCCTTTTCTTTAATTTCGATGACGGCTTCCGTTGGGATGTAACCCAATTCTGCCTGAGCTTCGCAAACGGCGATTTCTACTGCCAGCCAGGTTTTGAGTTTGTAGGAGTCGGTCCAGAGTTCGCCCATTTCGGGCAGGGTGTAACGTTCTATCAATGCTCTGAAGGCAAAAAACAACCGTTTTATTTTAGCAGGAGAGTTGGTCCATTTCTTTTATCCAGCTTCTCATAAGCTAAGACGCATTTAAAATGCACAATCCATTTATAAGTGCCTTTTTGCTCCAGATAAGCTGAGATACGTTGAAAATGCAGTTACTCTCTTCCCAGTTAAGCGTTCCCTGTTAAGAGTTCCCGCTCATCATAAATTTTCTTTGAGTCTTTTAAATGCCGAACAGCTTACTCAGAACGAGTAGTTAAAAAATAACAATTTTTATAACTGCTCAATTCGGTCTCGTAATTCGATTAGGTCTGGATACTGGGTAATATCGAGTTTAGTAATCGCCCAATCGAAAAAATCATCTAGGGAAATATAGCGAGGTTCTTGTCTTTGCATCATTTTTTGGATATCTTTACCGTTAAACCAAATCAAATAATCCTGGTTTTGCCAAAAGTCCGATCGCTCAAATCGTTGTTGATATTTGAGAAGACTTGTTTCAAAGTTTGCCTGGGTAACTGGCGCGACTGCTTCGGCGAAGCGATGGATTAAATTTTTAGCCTCGATTTCGCAGTCTTGCAAAGTCAGGGACGAAGGAAGTTTACCGCTACCGCCCGTCCATGTGGTTCTAAGTTGCTCTCCTGCCGCACTTATCTGCAATAAATCCCCTAATGCCCATCGCACTGCCTGATAGTCTTTCAAACTTTCCGCGCTACTTTTAACCCATGTTGTTATAGCTTCAACTCCTGGCGAGTTTTCGTGTCCCCACTTAGAAGTAGGATTTTCCTGCTTCTCCCTATATTTTGACTTCCAATAATTATCAATTAAATTAGCGCCAAGAAGATAATTTTCAACGCAAGTTCTATGAGTTAAGAGGGCTGATACTTTACCTCGTTTATTCTTCAGTTCGAGAAGTTGTGTATTGGGCGTAGGTTCTAAATCGAAATCGCGATCGCGAAAAATAATATATTCATTACTTCCTACCTCATCGGGGAAAAAATAGCCCCGGGCAAAAACTGAAAAAGTAAACTTGCTTCCTCCAGGAACGATCGTAGGTCTTTCACCAGGCAAATTCTCTAAAATTCTATCCAGCAATCTATAATCAAGACCGCCTTGTTTTCCTTCACAAAAAATTGTTTTCGTACCGCCAACAACACTCATAACTACACCTCTAAACGAACGATATAAGCATCGGGAACTAGCTGTTCCACATAATCGGAATGAGTGGTAATGATAAATTGATTGTTGTTACCTAACTTTGGTAAAGCTCTCAGTAGCGCTTGCTGCATTGGTGGATGTAAATGTAACTCTATTTCATCAATTAAGATAACTGAATTATGAATATTAAAATTAGCAAAATCCATCAGTATCGGAAAAACCGCACGTTCGCCCCCAGACATTTCAGAAATTTCGTACTGGTTCTTGCCATCGTAAAGATAGAACCAAGGTTCGCTGAGAATATCGGCTATCTCCTCTCGGGGCACCGGTCCAGAGAAATTACGTTCTGGGAAAACAGCTTGATAGGTTCGCTCTATTTCGGCGTATAAATCTTTTTGTCCCGGACGTAGTTCTTTAATTCTCCCTCCCGGTGCTAGATCCTGATGAAACTGCCGCCACTTCGAGAGGCGATCGCGCAAAATATCGTTAGTAATTTCTAACGTCTGACTGGCATCTTCAGTAGTTAAACTGGTTGAGGTTCTTTGTTCGGTGTACCAAAACACGCTGCCAACTCGTTCAAATACTTGAAAACCTTCAGAACGAAGTAATTGTTTGGCATATTCTCGTCCTTTAAACTGAAAGAATTGTGCATCTGTATCTGCTAAAACACGTTCCGCATTCCAATTCCACTTGAGAGAAACGAGATGGCTTTCAGCAGGAGAAATTGGTAAATTACGCCCCATTTCTAGTAATTTACTGTAAAACTCTTTAATTGCTTCGATTTCTGGCTTGGAAAACTGAACTTGTAAATTAACTTCTGGTTCAAATCTTCCCCAATTATTGCTTAAAAGTTCGTAATTATATCCCATCCAATCTAATGCGGTAAGGCTTTTTAATCGACCTGTTGCTACTCCTAAAGTAGCGGCAATTGCTTGGAGAATGCTAGTTTTTCCCGAACCATTTTTTCCTACTAATAGAATTAAATCTCGTGCCAATCCTGTTTCGGGATTGGTAAAATCCAAATCGGGTATATTTCTAAATTTCTTGAAGTATTTTAATTGAACTGACTGAACTTTCATATTTTTGTTTGCGAGGTAAAGCTAAATGAATTTTTCCAGCAAAGAAAAAGTGGGGCGAGGCTCTCGCATTCGGAGATTAACATTTATGCTCAAAAGTTATCCCCCGAATGCTTTGCCCCTACAAATCTATTGGTTTGGTTCCGATTCCCCATTGCTGACTAAATAGCCCAGCCGTTTTAAAATGCTCAAAATATCGTAAAGGTCGTTACCCGGGTTGCGAACGTCGAACATTTTCGAGACGGCGTATTGCCACGTCTCCACTTTCTGCAATTTAACAAATCGGAAATTACTCCCATTAGTTAACAATCCAAAAGTCGGAACGTCTGGAACGGGATTGGTCAGCATATAAAATAGTAACTGAGGCAATCCCGCCTCAATGGAATATTGCTTGCTTTTAGTTTCGATCGCCACTACCCAAAAGTTTCCCGTCAGCAAAAAAGCATCAATATTTCCTTTAACAATTATTTCTTCATCTTCTGTTATTAATTCCACCGATTTTTCCGCTTCAATATGGAAAGGTGCTAAGTAAAAATCTGCAAAAAAAAGCAACGGCCCTAACACTACCATTTTTACCGTATCTTCTAGCATCGAATATTGGGAATTATTGAGATAACCGGCTTTGAGTTTATCCAGGGCTTGTTTTTCTCCATCAGTTAATTCTGGAAGATCCTTCCTCCACTCAGTAAAAAATTGCTCGTCTTGGGTATATTGCAAGCCAAATTTGGTTTCGACATCGTGGAGGTTTAAGCTGCTGGCCCTCAGTGTTGTTGTCATGGTTTTAACCTTTTTTTGCTTTGTAGTTTCAACTCTTATTAGTATAGCATGGCGATCGCGTGAATTTTTCCAGCATTGTTGTTACTTAATTAGTCTCCCATCGTCTCCTCCCTAATAATTCTCCAAACATCATCTTGGATCTGACTGGGAACTTTTCCCTCCCACCGCTGCTTTAACATTTGGAGGCCGACTTCTGCGTATTTAGTTAAGATTTCCAAAACCTCGCGGCTGTCAGCAGGTTCGGGTTGTTCGTTGCGCTTGCACGAGGCATGAACTCCCGCCTCAAGGGCCAGACGAACCTCGTCATCGACGATACCGATATTAATCATATCTTGCTGGCCTTTGAGGGAAACTTCGGAAATATCGACGTTTTGTTTGATGGCGCAGGCGGCGGCAAATATATAAGGGTCTATCATGCGATCGAACGCCCCCTGCTCTTTCAATAAATCGAGATAACCCTTCGCTTCCCGGGTGGGGCGAACGGTAGCATTGGGATCCATGCGTTTCATTTTTGCACCTCCACAATAGAAGCATCTTTGTTGGCATCCAGACGAGCGAGTTTAAAGATTTCAGCAACGTGAGGACGCAGACTATTTAACAAATTTTCGGGCAGATCCCGGTCTGTCGCCAGAACTATAACTTGCGATGGAATCTCTGGCAGGGAGTCAATCAAGTTTTTCTGATGTTCGGCATCCAGATGACCGAAAGGCGTATCCATAACCAAAGGAGCTGCGGTACCCGAGGCCAGATTTAATCCCGCAATAAAAGCAAAAGCAAGGGCCTCTTTTTCCCCCGCACTTAAGGTTTCTGGGTCGAGGATTTCGCCCAGTGCATTTTTGATGCCGAGAGTATAGTCGGATTGGATTTTTACTCCTTTATATTCTCTTGGTTTGTTGGTAACGCGCCGATGAATTTCTGAAGTGCGAGCTTCGATAGTTTGCTTGCGTTCTTCGATGCGCCATTCTATCAGTTCGCTGGCAGCTTTGTAGAGACCGTCGGCGAGTTTTGCCTGCTTTGCCAGAGTAGCGGTTTCTTTATTTTGACTCGCTAATTTTATCATCTGGCGATGCCTGCTATTTTCTTGTTTTTCTAATTCTTGGATTTCTCGACTCAAGCGATCGGTTTGTTCTTTTTTTTGCTTGGCAATTTCTTGGGTTTCGCCGACTTTTTGCCAGATTTCCTGGCTTTTTTTGTCGTCTTGCCCTCTCGTTTCCCGTCTGAGGCGATCCATTGTTTGCTTCGCTTCTTCCAGTTCGTCTTGGAGGCGATCGCGTTCAAATAAAAGACCGTCAAAATCGGGAGTTTGAAAACCAGAAAGCGTTTCCAAACGATTCCGCAAACCGTCTTGTTTGATAACATCATTGGTACTGCTATTTGCTCTAGTTTTAAAAGTCTCCAATTCCTCTAAAATAAATTGGCGAGACTCCTCGTCCAAACAGCGACCGCAAACGCAGGTTTCATCCCTCAATATTTCCTCAAGCAATGCCACCGAACCCGAACGTCGCGCGGCGATAGTTGTCGTCGTTTGCATATCGTCGGCGACTTCCCGAACAAATTCTAATAATAGGGGAATTGGCGCTTGTCTTAAGGCATTTTTTACCTCTTTTTCCGATTTATCTAAATCTTCCCGATAGCGCCCTTGCGTGCTTTCCAAATTTTTTAATTCCTCTAATATCTGATGCAAATCTTCATTTTGATTGGCTTCTTCTTTAACAGAATTAAAATTTTTAATCGCACTTATCTGCTCGTTTTCTGCTTTTTTTAGCTGTCCTTTTTTGACCTCAATTTGTTCTCTCAGGTCTCTTAATTCTTCTTTAATTTGTCTTAACGCTTTATTTCCTTTTCCCAAATCGTTGATTCTTTTCTCGATTTTTTCCCCAGCTATTTTGGCATCGTCGCGCAAATTTCTTAACTCGGGAATCCCCAAAATCCGCTCGATCGCTCCATAAGTTTCCTCCGTATGAATGCTTTGGGCGTAACGCTTAATTTCTACTCCATCAAAGAAGAAAAATTCTTTACAAGACTTAGGCAAAAGTTCTTCTATTCGTTCCCTGACATCTGTTTTATTAATCCCATTTTCCAGAACCATAGCTTCGCCAACGCTGGCACGAAGTGTCGCACCTTTTACTAATCTTTGGGCAACTCTGCTAATTTGGAAGATGTCGCCGTCGCGATCGAATGTTAAATTTACCGACATTTCAAATTCCGGTCTTTTTTTGCTTGCCACTCGATGAAAGTGCTTTAATAACTCCTTAGCAGAAACAACTGCATTACCGTAAAGACACCACTGGATAGCTTCTAATAAAGAAGTTTTCCCAAAACCATTTTGACCGAAAACGATCCAGATTTTTTTAGGAGTTTTAAGGTTAAAATTTATCTCCACATCTCGATAACATTTCCAGTTTTGCAAGCGAATGCTTTTTAGTCTTAGCGCCATCACCAAACCTTCCTTTTTAATTAATTTGACGAGTCAGCGTAACCCTCGATTAATTCTACCAATTTTGAACCCATCATGCGATTTTGCAAAATAACTTTTTCTTTCTCCATTGCAATTGCTTCTTGGAGAAGTTCCAAGGGAATTTCGTATTTTCTCGCAAGCTCTCGCAGTTTTTCTTCCATTAATTATCCTCCTAATTTTGCTATTATTCCCCATTCCCCAGAAAAACTAAAATTTATTCCTCTGGCTCCCCCCTTGATAAGGGGGGCGGGGGGGGAGCCCATTCCCAAAACCTACCATAAATCTAAATGGCTAATCCCATAATGTCCTATTTCCTCCACTAACTTAGAAATTAGAGAAGCGCGGTTGCTGGCGGCCCGGGCAAATTTAGCGACTCGCCTAATTTCCGAGTCAATAATTTCTAACGGATAATCTCCTTCTGGGGGAACGACAATAATATCGATAACCTTAGCCAGAGATTTTTTCGGCGCGGCCCGGAGAATCCTGCCCCGCCGTTGGATGAATTGGCGTTCGGAAGCGTCGCTGGCTAAAATAATCGCCTGGTCCGCCGCCGGGACGTCCACCCCTTCATCCAAACATTTTACCGCCACCAGGGCATCCAGGTTTCCCCGAGAAAAGTCCCAGAGCAAGCGGGGGCGATCGCTATCTTTTGAAGTATAACGCGCCACGGTCAATCCTCGCGCAGTTAACATCCGACAAACTGCGGTAGCTCCGGCAATGTCGGCGCAGTATATCATACCTCGGCGCGAGGGATGGTCGTTTATAATACCGTTCAGCAAATCGAGTTTTGAGGAAGCGGATTTAATAATATTAGCTCTTTGAATAGATAAAGTTTTTGCCAGCTCCAATTTTTCCTCGTCGTCGCTATTAAGTAACTGACTAATTCTGATAGTTAATTCTCGAAATTTAAAATACTCCTCATCGTTTAATTCGGCAACATAAACGTAATATTCGTACTGGCAGAGAATACCGGCAGCGATCGCCTCTTCCAAACTAAACTCATAAACAATACCCCCGAAATATTCCAGCACCAATTCCGTACCTTCTTCATCGTAAGGACGAATGGGAGTAGCCGATAAACCGAGGCGATATCGAAAATCATCTCGCAAAATTTGCCGATAAATTTTCGCACCCGCACTATGAACCTCATCGGCAATTAATAAAGAATTAACAGGCAACCCGCCAGCATCGTCAATTAAGTTTAAAACCGATGTTTTTGAAAGTTCGCCGTAAGTGCCCGCGACAATAACCGGCAGTCGTTCTGGGGACAAGCTTTTTCTATTTAATAAACGCAACTTTCTATACAGCGGTTCCTTCCATATTATTCCCTTGCCAGTAGCGATTAAAGGATGTTTAAATGTCGTGCGTTCTTCTATTTCTTTAACCCACTGTCTAACTATTTCTTTAGTCGGCGCGGCAATGAGAATAAAATCTAGTTTTTCGACACCGGCAGCAGCGCCCAAAGCAGCAATAGTTTTACCAGTACCGGTTGCCATCGCCAAAATGCCGCGACGGTTGGCAAGTTTCCAATTATTAATCCCATCGATTTGACGCTGTTGTAATTCTACTTTTAATTTGGGCATATTTTTTGATTATTTTCTCGATCTATCTCGTTTAAGACTTTCACCAGTTCTTTTCTGTTGGGGCGATCGCTCTCCAAAAACGCCTTCATCTTCTCCCACCTTTCCTCATCGCTCATTGGCGATATCTCCCGTACTTCGATAAGAATTTCTGTATCGTCGGGAATCTCCATTTCCTCCAACAACTCGATAACCTTACCGCGCTTGATACCTTTAATTTGCATAATTTTGATTCCTCCTAAAGTTGAATGCAATAAAAAAATTATAACATTAGAATTTCCGTATCGTCCCCGGCCATCATTTACAAGGCCAAGTGACAGACTTCGGCCCCAATGGGAACCAAGATAGCGGCCACATTACTCAACCTCCTAAAAAGTAATTATTCTTCTTAAAAGCTCTAATTCAAGACCTATAAATGGTACAATAAAAACAGTAACATAAGGCCAGGAGGCATCCCAACTTAGTCATGCGAACCGACACAGTTTTTTACCAACTTTTCCAACTCTTACCCGGCACGTTATTTGAAATAATCGGCCTCCCAAATTGGGCCAAGGACTACGAATTTACTTCCGAAGAAGTGAAGGAAACGGCCTTCCGAATAGATGGTTTATTGAAATCCAATCGCGAGTCCCGGCCCCTCTATTTTACCGAGGTCCAATTTCAGCCCAAAGACGATTTTTACAGCAAATTTTTTGCCGAAATCTTCGTCTATCTGCATCGAAATCAATCCAGTCAAGATTGGCGCGGAGTGGCCCTATTTGCCCGGAAGAGTTTGGAGCCACAAACGCAGAAACGCTATAAGGAGTTACTCAATAACAAGCGAGTCCGACGAATTTACTTAGACCAATTAAGTATTTCTGAAAACTCGTCCTTGGGTTTAAAAGCAATTGGGTTAATCGTACAAGGGCAAAACAGCGCCCAAAAAACAGTAGAATTAACCCGAGAGTTAATCTCCGAAGCAAAGGAAGAACTAGAAGATGACGTTCTCGCCGAAGCTGTTGTAGAATTGATGAAGACCATCGTCGTCTATAAATTACCAAATCTCTCTCGTCAGGAGTTAGAAGCCATGTTTGAATTAGCAGACCTCAAAGAAACACGGTACGTTAAAGAGCTCCAAGCTGAAAGCAAAGAAGAAGGCAAA
>CAZSTZ010000004.1:59471-73065 GCA_964609515.1 uncultured bacterium
CAAAGAAACACGGTACGTTAAAGAGCTCCAAGCTGAAAGCAAAGAAGAAGGCAAAGCTGAAGGTAAAGCTGAAGGCAAAGCTGAAGGCAAAATAGAAGGCAAGCTGGAATCTGTACCCGGTTTCTTGGCACTTGGATTAACTGTCGAACAGATAGCTACTGCATTAGCTCTGGATGTGGAAGTTGTTAAAAAAGCGGCAGAAAATTCTGCTGTAAATCCTCCCACTGAAGAAAATACTAACAATTAGATTGAGTGGCGATCGCTTTTCTTCTTAGAGCGATCGCCCCCATCTACCAATTACCAAATCGGGAGCATCTCCCAACGAAAGCAAAAAAACCGGAATGGAGCAATTAACAATTGATAAAAAGCGTTCGATCCCCCCCCGCCCCCCGCTGAGTTGGGGGGAGCCAGAGGAATAATTTTTAGTTTTACTGGTTTTATTTTTGCATTGCAGCGTACCCACCAAACCTCTCTCGTCAGGAGTTAGAAGCCATGTTTGAATTAGCAGACCTCAAAGAAACACGGTACGTTAAAGAGCTCCAAGCTGAAAGCAAAGAAGAAGGCAAACTAAAAGGCAAGCTGGAATCTGTACCCGGTTTCTTGGCACTTGGATTAACTGTCGAACAGATAGCTACTGCATTAGCTCTGGATGTGGAAGTTGTTAAAAAAGCGGCAGAAAATTCTGCTGTAAATCCTCCCACTGAGGAAAATACTAACAATTAGATTGAGTGGCGATCGCTCAGTACGTCAAGAAACCCGGTAATTTCGGCAAAACCGGGTTTCTGAAATACTACAAAAATGCAGCTATTAACAATTAACAAAAATCCTTCGATCCCCCCCCGCCCCCCTTAAAAAGGGGGGAGCCATTAGTTTTTCTTTACTTCTCAGTAAACGTCCAGACTCCGTGCCAATTTTCCGGCATTCCTTCTGCCTTTAAATATTCAATTCTTTCTAAATAAAGTTTGGCAGTTTTATCCTCGGGATTCGTCAACAATACTTTCTCAAAATAATAGTGCGCCCCCACCAACTCTCCCGAACCATAAAACTCCAATCCCAACTCGAAATCTGCTTGAGTTTCTAATTTTAAATCTAGCACTTCTTCTGGCTCTCCATCCAGCACTTCATAAACAGCGATCGCCTCATTTCTCCCCTTAACAATTACCCGGTCTAAAAACCGCATTCTGTATTTTTCTGGTTCTTTCAATCCTTTAAATGCCGGTTCGGAAATCAAAATAGAAACCCCATAAAACTTAGTCAAACCCTCCAAACGGGCAGTTAAATTAACATTATCCGAAAGGGCATCCCCGCCCATGCGATGAGCTTCTCCGACAATACCTACCATCATATTACCTAAATGAATGCCAATTCCTACCTTAATCGGCGGCGTTCCTTCTGCTTCTAAAACTTGATTGTACTCCCGCAATTTCTTCAACTTACCGATGGCAGCTTCTACAGCATTATCCACGCTATCGGGAAACACTGCCATAATTCCATCTCCCAAAAACTTAATAATCAAACCGTGGCGATCGCGTATTTCTGGAGAGACGATTTGCAAATAGCTATTAACAAAAGCAAAAGTTTCTTGGGGAGTCATTTGTTCGGAACGAGAAGTAAAAGAACGGATATCGGAAAAGAAAATCGCCATATCCTTACTGACGCGATCGCCTAATTTCACATCCAAAATACTCTCTTTACCTAACAACTTCAAATAATCTTCAGGCACAAAACGCCCGTAAGCATTAGTAATTTTTGACAATCTCAAATGAGTCTTAATCCGACTTAACAGCTCGTCTTTAGCAAAAGGTTTAGTCAAATAATCGTTAGCGCCAAACTGAAAACCAGTCACCAAATCCGCCACCTGATTCTTAGCAGTTAACATCAAAATTGGCAAACTTGGAGCCGGGTACTTTTCCCGAACTTTAGCGCAAACTTCATAACCGGACATATTAGGCATCATCACATCCAATAAAATCAAATCAAATTCATTATTATCTAAAACAGCTAAAGCTTCTTCACCGTTAAACGCTTGAGTCACTCTATAATTATTAGCCTTAAGATGATTATTTAATACCTGAAGATTAACCGGTTCGTCATCCACAATCAAAATATGAAAATCCCCCGCCGCCGAATTATCAACATCTGGCATCGTTATCGCAGTTCCCATCTCCTCCTCCAGATGGCGAATGCCGCTAACTGCCATACTGGGAGAAACTGTATCCCCCAGAGGTTCATTAGAAATAGGTAGAGCAAACATAAATCGGGAACCGATACCAACGGAAGACTGAACCCAAATCTTACCCCCTTGGAGTTCCAGCAATTGCTTAGTAACCGCCAATCCCAAACCCGTACCCCCGTACTTTCGGGCAGTGGAACCTTCCCCTTGCTCGAAGGATTCAAAAATTCGCTCTAATTTATCTTCGGGGATGCCGATGCCAGTATCGCAAACCGCAATCTCGATATACTCGCATTTCTGGATGTTTTCTTCGAGACAGTCTTCCGCTACGAGCCCGCAGACTATCCCCGCCGAAATTTCCACGCTGCCGGACTCGGTGAACTTCAGAGCATTACCTATAAGATTGTAGAGAATCTGTTGCAGGCGATTTTCGTCGGCACAGACGGGGGGCAAGTCTGGAGGCACTGCATTGATTAATTCCAGATTTTTGTTTTTCGCTAACACCTGACTTAAAGTGACTACCACCTCCACCACCCCTCGCAAATCTACGGGTTTGAGCTGTAACTCTAAGTTATGGTGTTTGATTTTCGCAAAATCGAGAATATCGTTAACTAAATTAGACAGGCGGCGGGCGCTGGTAACAATCATCGCTAGATTAGAACGGGTAGTCGGTTCTAACTGCGCCCCCTCTTCTAACATAAACTCGCCAATACCGATGATGCCGTTGAGAGGAGTTCTCAACTCGTGGGAGGTGTTGGCGAGAAATTCGTCTTTGAGGCGATCGAACTCTTTAAGTTGTTCGTTTTGTCCTTCTAAGGTTTCAAAAGAATGTTGTAATTGATGTGCCATGCGATTAAAAGATTCTGCCAGTTCTCCTACTTCATCCTTGCGGTGAGTCTCGACGGTTTTCTCCCAGCGGCCTTCGGCGATTTCTTTGGCGGCGGCATTTAGTTGTAATATTGGTTTGGTAATCCAGCGGGCAGTGAGGATACCGACTCCCGTCGCTACCACCAAAGCGGCAAGACTTAAGAAAATGGTACTGCGAGTGTTGGCATGGATCCCTGCCATGAAGTCTCGTTCTGGCATTACTACTACGATTAACCAATCGATGCCCCGTCCGTCTTTTAGGGGCATAACTCGGGCGTAGTGCCATTTTCCGTCTATCGGAAAATTTAGCTGTTCGCTGTTGTCGATGTTTGCCAAACTGCCGAAATATTCTTGTAAGTGTTGGGCGGTGGAACTTACGGTTTGATTGTCGGCGGCGATCGCTGCCAGGCGCTCTATTTCTCTATTGTTGCCATCGCCACTAATAACGAACGGTTCGGCAATATGGGAACTCACGACTAAATCTCCCGATCGCTCCATAATAAAACTCTGGCCGTTGGGACTGATATACAAGTCGGCGAGGAAATCGGTGACTTGCATTAAGGTCGTCTTGTTCGATAAAACTCCCAGAAATTCCCCGTTGGCAGTAAATATCGGCCTGACGGCGGAGATATCTAAGGAGGTATTCTGCCGAGAAAAAGAGGAAAAAATCGGACTCCAGGTTGGTTTGCCCAGTTGTTTTGCCGCTTCGTACCAGGGGCGATCGCGCGGGTCGTATTCTGTGCCCTTAAGTTTGTCGGCGACATTCCCCTTATCGTCCACGAGATAAGTGTCGCGAATTGGTTGGTTATCGGCATTGCGAACTTTGTAGTTAATTTCGCCATCTTCCAAAAGTTCGACACCGATAAAATACCCTCGTTCGTTACCAAAAAATAGATAACTCTCTAAATCTCCCTCTTTGACAACCTGCCAGAAGTAGCTTCGTATCGCATTAAAGTTATTTACATCTAAGTTACCGCTTTCGATTGTATCTTGAGTTACTCTTAGCACGTTATGGGATTTGTCGAGATAGCCGATAACGTGTTGTTCGATACGAGTACCGATTTCGTCGGTTAGCTGGTTCGCCATATTATCCACGGTTTCCCGTCCGTTGCGAAAAGACAGATATCCCACCAAACCCACTGCCCCGACGATTTGCAGCACAAAGGGAACCACTAAGACAGTTCTTAAGGGAACTTTGGCAAAGATTTTAGCTAGGTTGGGCGAAAAGAACTCCATTGACATGGGAACTGCTTGAGGAACTTAGGTTGAGAGAATCGGACAAGAAACCCGGTTTCTTTTTTGTCTCGGCCAAGAAACCCGGTTTTTTGAAAAAACCGGGTTTCTGAGATACCTAGCGCTTTTTTAACATATCTCTACAATTTTGGCCGACGAGGGGCTTTTTTTGGACAAAATTTTACAAATCTAGCGCTCGCTTCCCCCAACGGCTCCATAATTTTCTTAAATTACTACTTTTTGCTCTTGACAAACAGCTTTATTTATGATAGGTAAGAAGCCCTAATTGCAAGTTGCCCGGGCTCCACGTCACCAATGAGAAGCAAAACAATTAGCAGTTAGCAATTAGCAATTGACAATTATGACAATTTCCTAACTGGACCCAAAACTCAATCGAAATAAACCAATAAGACGACTCGCCACAAAACCCACAAAGTCGCCCTACTGGGAATCAAAGGCGAAAACAAACGTCGGTCCTTTTTTAGTCCCACTGTAGCAATAGAAAAAGTTGCACGACCTATCCCGTCCGACTTCCTGGAACTGGATAAAGTTAGGTTATAGCAAAAAACCCCTGCCGAGGCGACCAACAGCATCTTAATCAAACTGAAAGTCGGTTTCGGAAAAATATAGCAAGCTAATTCTATAGGATCCCGACTATGAACAACCCAACTACCACTACCAAAACACCGCCAAAACTTTTTAACGATCGCTATCGAATCATCAGGCCTTTAGCAAGTGGAGGTTTCGGACAAACTTTTATCGCCGAAGATACCCAGATGCCTTCCTCTCGTTACTGCGTTATTAAACGTTTAAAACCCTATTCCGATACTCCCCAGATGCGCCAAATAGTCCGCGATCGCTTTCGGCGGGAAGCTACTATTTTGGAAAAACTCGGCAACGGCAGCGATCGCATCCCTCAATTATACGCCTACTTCGAGCGCGGCGGGAAGTTTTACTTAGTCCAAGAGTGGATCCAGGGCGAAACTCTCCTGGATAGAGTCAAACAATACGGGTTGTTCGGCGAAGGCGAAGTCAGAGCTATTTTAATGAAAATCCTGCCCGTCTTAGATTACGTTCACCAACAAGGCATCATTCACCGAGACATTAAACCCGATAACATCATGTGGCGGCATAGCGATCGCCAACCGGTTCTCATCGACTTTGGCGCAGTTAAAGAAACAATGGGAACCACCATTAACTCTCAAGGTAAAGCCGTCGCCTCCATAGTTATCGGCAGTTCCGGTTTTATGGCCTCGGAACAGGCCAGCGGACGTCCGACCTTTAGCAGCGATATCTATAGTTTGGGAATGACGGCTATTTATCTCCTCACCGGCAAAAGTCCCCAAGATTTAGGAACCGATCCCCAGACGGGAGAGATTTTGTGGCGGCAACACGCAGAAGGTATTAGTCCTAAATTTGCCGCCGTCTTGGATAAAGCAATTAAATTTCATCCCCGCGATCGCTTTGCCACCGCCATCCAGATGCAGAAAGCACTACAAAGTTGCTCTCGCGCCCTGCCCCCCACCAAACTTTCTTTACCTTTACCGACGATGTATGGGGAAAGACTGGATAAAGATACTCCCAGAAAAAATTGGAAAGGCTGGCAAAAGGCCGTAGCGGTGGGGATGGCGATCGGGGCGATCGTTGGTACTGCCGTGGGGTTCGGTAATAAATTAGCTTTTTCCTCCGAAGTGGAAACCCAGAAATCTGCAACCGCGAAATGCGAAGGATTAGCCGTAACTCCCGAACAGTTTTATTTTTTAGCAGATTCTGCCTTTTTCAATCCCGATGCCGCCAAAGAAAAATGCCAGAATTTAATCGAAAGTGGAGAGACAGAAGCGGGAGTTTTTTGGAGTAGTAATTATGCCAATTTTGGCAGGGACGCGGTTTATAAAGTTTATGCGGAAACCTTTAGCGATCGCTCTAGCTGTAACAAAGCTTTGGTAGAATTTAGCCAAAAAAATCCCCAGGCTTACTGCGGTTTTGCTAGCAAACAAATCTGAAACAATTAACACGCCTCGCACGCCAGAAACCGGGTAATTTCTGCAAAACCCGGTTTCTTAAATCTAACGGTGCCCCGAACCGCACCCTAGCTACTTTTCTCTACTGCTTCCTTTTCTATTGCCCTACCTCAAAAACTTGTTCTGCAGTTAAATTTAACTCGGGAAAAACTGAGGAGATAATGCGATCGCTTCCTCGAAATAAATTAACAGCATATTCGCCATCAACTATTTGATAAACAGAAATAGTCGGTTGTTTGGGGTTGCCAATATATCGCCTTCCACCCAACCCTAAATAGTCAACGATCCAATATTCGGCTATTCCCAACTTTTCATATTCGGTAAATTTCATTAAATAATCGTCCTGCCAATTAGTGCTAACCACTTCCACAATTAAAGGAATGGTTTCTCCTTTAGTAATAGTCGAGCGCTTTTGCCACATCGGTTCGTTTTCGAGGGCATTATTGTCGAGAACTACAACATCTGGAATAAAACCAGATTTGTCCGAATCAATTGGTTTAACAATACATTGACGCTTAATTGAATAAGGCAGTCCCAAACTTTCTGTCTGGATGCCAAATTTAATTGCTAGAAAACCAGATACCAGTTGGTGAGTTCCTGTTGGTTGCATTTCAACAACTACTCCATTATGTAATTCAAAAAGACCCCGCCCATCTGGATACCAGTCCAGAAATTCTTCTAAGGTCATCAGTTTGGGTTTGGCCATCGCTTGGGTCATAATCGCTTCTCCACGAATCGCACGACATTGGTTCGATTATAACACAACATTGTTATCTTCTTTGGTGCGATCGCCCACCAGAAACCGGGAATTTCGGCAAAAGCCCAGTTTCTTAGATATTTGCGGTATCTATCTATTTTGGGATTTTTTCTTTATATTTCAGCACATCATATTATTTGTAAAAAGTGATTTAATCGCGATTGCGTCTATTTTAATTTTTTTTTACCCTATTCCCTATTCCCTATTCCCTATTCCCTATTCCCGCTCGTCGTCAAATTATCATTTTAGCAAGTTAAGTACCGAAGACCCTTAATTGTTAATTATTTTGTTATTCAGAAGAACCGGAACTTCTTATCCCTTGCCTAAACGGAATTAAAATAGCAAAATAAGTTTCCCTTGGAAGGGAATGAACCTCCAAAGAACCCTGATGCTTATCCACAATAATAGAATAGCTCACAGTCAAGCCCAAACCAGTCCCTTTACCAACAGTTTTAGTCGTAAAAAACGGGTCAAAAATCCGATTCAATAACTGGGGCGAAATCGGCGTACCGTTATTAGTAATTTCAATCGTTGCTTGCTCCAAATCGTTAACTCCAGTCACAATCCTAATTCTCCCCGGATTTTGTTCTATTTCCAGGGGCGATCGCCTAGAATTTAACTCATCAATAGCATCGATCGCATTGTTAATAACATTCAGAAAAACTTGATTGAGCAAACCTGGATAGCATTCAATTAAAGGCAAATTGCCGTATTCCTTAATAACCTCTATTCTGTAAGGTTTAAACTGCCCGTCCAAACGGTGTCCTATAATCGTTAACACGCTCTCAATATTAGGGTGAATATCTGCCATTTTCAATTCCGACTCCTCAAAATGAGAGAAAGTTCTCAGGGATTTAACAATATCCCGAATGCGTTGCGTTCCCACCTTCATCGAATGCAGCAACTTCGGAAAATCATCCTTAACAAACTCCCAATCCATCGCCTCTATTTCCTCTGCAATTTCCGACTCCGGTTCCGGATAATACCGTTGGTAAAGTTCCACTAAAGACAACAAAGATTCCGCATATTCAGAAGCAGGAGCGATATTGCCGTGGATGAAATTTGCCGGATTATTAATTTCATGGGCAATCCCCGCTACCAACTGCCCCAAAGAAGACATCTTTTCGCTTTGGATTAACTGAGCTTGAGTTAATTGTAGTTTTTTCAAAGTCTTTTCTAACAACTGAGATTTTCGCCGTTCCCCATCTTGTGCCGCACTGCGAGCCTCTACTTCTTTTCTCAATTGCTGATTGGTTGTTATTAACTCCGCTTCAACCCGATTAGCTCGATTAATTTCTCCTTCTAAACGTTGGTTTATTTCCATTAATTCCGTTTTTTTATCAACCAATATTTCCTTGCTTCGATTGATATTAAAAACAAACAAAACACCCACTAAATTAAAGCAAGTAAAAACTAAAACTAAAACGCAAAACTCCCAGCGATACTCGGCAATAGCATCATCAATCTTGTAAGCAATAATATAAGCTACAGGTCGTTCTTCGACATTATTAACCGGCACGAAACTGACTACATAACTCTTACCATTTAGTTCCAGCAACCTTGCCAAAGGCAAACCTTGACTTAATTTAGCAGACAAATTCCGTTTAATTCTGCGGTTAATTTCAGCAATAACTTCCGAGGAAAAAGCCGATTTATTCCCAGAATTAACTGCCTCTAACATCGAACGTTCGTAAACAAAATCCTCGCTAAGGTCGCTAGTAACATAATTGCTTTGCTCTTCAGAAAATACCTTAGAACTAACCACATCGCCCCGCAAAATAAAAGCATATTTCCCGTGAAATAACTTCTCTACTTCCTCCCGAATAGCTTGGAAACTAATACTGGTTTCCACGCTGCCAATATGAACCTTTTCGCCATCGCTGCCAGAAGCAAACAAAGGAAATACATATCTAAATCCGTTATAAATTCGTCCTTCCTCAAAACCGCTAACGAACCTTTGTTCCGTATTAGCTATTTTCACCGAATATCTAGCGTCAAACAAGCGATCGCCATATTTTTCCGGTCGATGAAACCTTAAAAAACTCGTGCCGTCTGGCAGATGAAAATGTAATTGTTTGAGGTTTTTCTTTCTGAGATTTTGATAGGTAGGATTTAAAGTTTGAAATAGCTGTTGTCGGAGTTTTTCTCGCTCTTCCTCATCCACGGTTGCCGCCCCTTTAAATATCTCAACGACCTCCGGTTTATTGACTACCTCATCGTAAATAGTTTCCGATACTAATTTATAAGTATCCACCGTCACGTTATAAGCATCTTGAAGTTGGACGATATGTTGCGACAACAGGAGATTTTCTTTCTCTTTCCTGTTGACAGATAAACTGAAAAAAATCAGAGATTCTAAGAGAAAAAAAGCTATTATATAGTATTTAAAGGCATTTAAAAGCATTTTCAATTTTAGGTTTGATATTTTAGGCATTGGCAAGCAAGAATTTTTAGGGACGGGTTGAGCTACTGTCTGCATTCGCTCGCCCGTCCCTAAAGTCAGTTGCCAACGAGCGCACCCCATAGAACGCTAACAACTCTTATCTGTTTTCTTGTCCGACAAGCGATCGCTGCACCCTATAGCCTACTTCTGCAACCAAGCCCCATCAACCTACTGCCCGTTACTGCCGAGAATATCGTCGATCGCTCGTTTCTCATCTGGAGATACAGAAGAGAAAGGCTGACGGGCATCCGTAATCAACCAATCCAGGGCCGCCGCTTGAACGTCAATAGAAGCGCCAGTTTTATCCACGCAATAGCGCCCAAAAACCAACTTATCCACCAAACGCACCCCAGGACCCAAACGGGAATACTCAAAAATGACGCTATTGCTAACCGTGGTTCCGCCGCACAACCAGCAATTTTGACCGATCGCCGTCGGACCGATAATAGTCGCACCATCTTCTATTCTAGTCATCGCACCGATATATACAGGACCGGTCACTTTCACCCGTTCCCAATTTACCGCCACGTTCAAACCAGTATAAATTCCCGGAAAAACCTGTTTTCCGGGAATGCTCACATTTTTTATATCCCCTGCTAAAACTCCCCTAATCGCCCGCCAATAGTCCGGTACTTTACCGATATCTACCCATTGGAAATCCATAGCGATACCATAAAAAGGCGCTCCTATTTCTACCAATTTGGGAAACAGATCGCTGCCGATATCGAACTCGACCCCCGAAGGAATATAATCCAAAACCTCCGGCTCAAAAATGTAGATACCAGTGTTAATATTAGTGCTGAGAGCTTCTTCGACCTTTGGCTTTTCCTGAAAAGTTTGAATCTTGCCCTCATCGTCCGTAACCACTACCCCGTAACTGGAGACCTCATCGCGAGGAACCGACTTCATAATAATAGTAGCGATCGAACCTTTTTCCTTATGCCACTTCAGCGCCG
Organism: uncultured bacterium; assembly: GCA_964609515.1. Taxonomy (GTDB): domain Bacteria; phylum Cyanobacteriota; class Cyanobacteriia; order Cyanobacteriales; family Microcoleaceae; genus CALKCV01. Next base: position 69,922 of record CAZSTZ010000004.1, read on the forward strand.
CCGTTAAATCCAAATCGATTAAAGCATCGCCGCAAAGCACGATAAAAGTATCGTCAAAATAAGGATAAAAATCCTGAATTTTTTTCATCCCACCAGCAGAACCTATAGCCTCCCCGATGAGATTTCCCTCCTCAATGCGTCCCTCAAAGGAATAACCGATATGTACCCCAAATCTTTGACCGTCGCGAAAATAGTTTTCGATTTCGTTAGCCAAATGGCTGACATTAACCATTATCTCGTTGAAACCGTGCTGGCGCAGCAATTCAACTAAAAATTCCATCACCGGCTTTTGCAGGATAGGAATCATCGGTTTGGGAATCGTATAGGTAATTGGACGAACGCGGGTTCCTTTACCCGCTGCCAAAATCATTGCTTTCATTTGTTACCTCCTCCACCATATAAAACTCGACGTTTTGATTTTAGCTCTTAGAGCGAGTCTTGGCCTTAAGCCAATGGCCTAAGGCTGCTTACCTTCAACTACAGCGATCGCCTACTTTAAGCCTGTTGCATCGACGATTGCTCCGCAGGCTGAATCGTTCGGACCTTGATATCTTGGTAAAACTCCTCTTGGGCTAACTCTACTTTAGACTGAGAAGAGAGCAGCAACAAAGCCCAAAATACTCCCACTCGGTCTAAATGTGGCTCCACCAAAGGCATTTCTTCAGCAGGGCGATCGCTCGAAGGCTTATTGTTTCGACCGTGAGGGAGACTAGCAGGGGGCCATAATTGGAGCAGAGAATCGAAATCGAGCCAATCTAAAGCTAACTCCCCCCACTTTATTTTCAGAAATTGCTCCAATTCCCCCGCAGTTTCCACCAGATTTTCCTGGTGAGCCAATTCGGCAATCTCCTTAGCAGCCTTAGACCTAGACATTTTGCGCCCCCCACGAGGACGGGGGTTGGCCCCTCGCTTTTCGATAGTGGCCCCTATCAGTTGCAACTGTTCGATTAACTCTTGAAGAGTGACCGGTCGCTTGCGAGGTTTGGGGGCCACCGCACGTCGGCGCAATTGTTGTTCCAACTTTAAAGGCAGTCTGGGACTATCCGGAGAGTCTTCCCCATCCAGCAACTCTTCTTCTGGGGGCAACTCTTCTTCGGCATCCTCAGACTCCGCGAGACTTTCTGCCTTCAACCACACCAGTATGGAGGCATATAAAAACGCTTGTCCCGACTGGGACAAACTTTTAAAATCGTCTTCTTCATTGGAGTTATCTTCTGGGGCGAGTTTGCTGAGGTAGCGATCTATTACCTCTATTACCTGGACGTCCCACGGGTTAATTTCTCCCTTTTCTGCCAGATCGATTAAGAGTGCAATTCCTTCTGCTAGAGCTCCTGATACCTGGGGAACTTCTTGGGTCATGGCCAATTAACAATTAACAATTAACAATTGACAATTAGCCATCTTCTTTTTCTGTGGATTTGCTCTCTTCAGCCGGTGGCAAAATGGCTTGTTTTTCTTCTGTTTCTGCTTGGTAGCGTTCCATGTTTTCTTCTAGTTCCTCAATGCGTTTTTCTCTTTTGCGCATTTCCCTCTTACTTTGCCAGCTTCCTAATGTTTGCTGCACTCTCGACCACAAACTAAAAGTCCAAGCTAAAACCGCCCCTATTCCCATTGAAATAATTAACTCCACCGATAAGGGGGCTTGTATTTCCACCCCTTCGATGAGTTTAATCGCAGTTAGCTCGGTATTTTGCAGGCTGAATAGCACTACAGCCAAACAAACAATAAATATCAGCAAGAAATTGATAACTCTCATGGTTTTTGTTGTAGTTTCTAGTTTTTGGTCCTGGGGAATTGGGCATTCCCCCCGCCCCTCTTTTTGCTAATTCTATCGTACAATTAACAATTAACAATTGACAATTAACAATTGACAATTACGCTGTTTTGGCTCCTGTCTTCTTGCCTATTCCCAGTAAGGGCAAAAATTGATATTTTAAAAAGCTACCTATGGCAACGAATAAGATAATTACCACAGCACCAATGCCGATGGGACTGGGAATCCAAAAAACGGTCTCTAAAGAGTTGACTTCTCCAGGTTTTAAAGTCCAAATTAACTGTTTGCCATCTTGTAAATAAGCGATCGCCCTCCCGTTAGCTTCCAGACTGCGGAAACCCCAAGGAGTAGTTAAGCTAAATTCTAAATCTAAGACTTCTTCAGAGTTACCTACATCGCTGGCGTTATTTGCCGAGATAAAAGAGAGCGATCTTAAATCAAATTCCAAACTCAAACGATTGCGCAAAGCCAACAAAAAGTTATTCTGATTTACCTGAATTTGAGAATTAAGCTGGGGCAAATTTGTTTCCGTATTGTTAGTAGAATTAACAAGACTTTGGGGATTGGTTGGATTAAAAAACTTATTAAATTTTTCCTCCAAATCCCGAGCGTTATTAACGGGAATTATTGCCTCTATTTCTGAATTAGATATTCGCTTAGTTTTTCCTTCTAATGCTCGCACCCTATCTTCTACGCTATTCAACCATTCTTCGACTATTTCACCGCTAAAAGTTTTCAGTTTTTTAGCTAGTTTAATATGCTGAATAATCGCACCGTGGGTTTGACTGTCGAAATTAATTCCCATTTCATAATCCACGCAACCGCTCAATACAATGCTGCTTAAAAAGGTAATAATTAAAACTCGTATAACTTTCATAATTTAACCTTTCTTTAAAGTTATGCCAGCTACTTGTTGGCCCTAGTTCGATCTGGATTTTATTCTACCACGCCCGCTCCTGTCAGTTCTCTTTTGTCTTTTACTAAGGCTGGAATCTGGCCAGGGCTATTTGCGGCAACGGGCCCTCTGTCTGGCAGAATGGATGTCACCCTGCCTCTTCATTGAGCAAGCCGAACATTAACAAGAAATAGTAGTTATTATTAGTGCTTTTACTTATCAATGTAAATACATTAAGTTTTCAATAAGAACGGGTCACGTTAAATTGCGAACAATAATTTAACGCTAATGGTTCTCGGTCAGAGGTCAGAGGTCAGAGGGTTTTGAGGTATGAGGTTTGCGAGTTAATTAGGGTAGTAGTGAAAAAAACAAACATTGTCTGTGTTGGAGGGTTTTGGGTAATGGGTAATGGGTAATGGCTAATGGGATAACAGTAAGATGGCAAAAACATCTCGAATGTCGGTAATGGGTAATG
>CAZSTZ010000005.1:0-5732 GCA_964609515.1 uncultured bacterium
CCTTTACCGTTATTACTACTTTAACTAAATTGTTTAGTTTTGTAAAGGGGTTTAATAATAGAGTTTTTAATGTCATTGATAAGTTGGGCTTATGTTAACTGGGATTTGCTATATGGCCCAAAAGAGTCCCCTGGAGCCGAACGGGCAAGATGCCTGTTCTACGGTAGGGCGATCGCCATTCGCGCTTTTTCTATATAAATAAGAAGATGCGCTCAAGCTAAAGCAGATAGGCCCCTGTTTTTGAGACCATCCGACCTAGAGGAGCGGTCGAGAAACCCGGTTTTTTACAAAAACCGGGTTTCTGAGATATCGAAAAAGCGAGTAAAAGAAACGACTTATGCTAGAAACCTTAGATTTAGAACTGTCCCTAGATAAAGAAACCTATAAAAGCAAGGTGGAGACCTTAATGCAGAAGTTAAGAACCCTCCAGCGCGCTTGTAAAGAAAAAAATTTGCCCGTCGTCGTCGTCCTCGAAGGTTGGACGGCGGCGGGGAAAGGGGCCTTAGTCAAGAAAATAATAGGATACATGGACCCTCGCGGGTTTGAAGTCCACCCCATCTGGCCGCCCACAGAACAAGAACGCCAATATCCTTTCTTATGGAGGTTTTGGCAGAAACTTCCGGCCAAAGGTCAAATAGGCTTCTTTTATCACAGTTGGTACACCCATGTATTAGAAGAACGACTGTTGGAAAGGGTGTCGGAGACCGAAGTCCATCTGGCCATGCGACAAATTAACGCCTTTGAAAGGAATCTAGTAGATGATGGGGCGGCGATCGCCAAATTTTGGCTCCACCTCAGCCGCAAAGAAATCAAAAGTCGCCTCAAAAAAGCAGCCGCCGACGAGCTCGATGCCTGGCGAGTCCGCCCCGAAGATTGGCAGCAAGTCAAAAACTACAAAAAATATTTGACCTTTGCCGAAGAAATGGTCGTTCACACCAGCACCGGGGCCGCACCTTGGACTTTAGTGGAAGGGAATTGTCAAAGATGGGCCCGAGTTAAAGTGCTGACACAAATGGTTGCGACTCTCACCGAGGCCCTAGACAGGCAGCAGCTCGAAACGCCACCACCGACAATCCCTCCCCAGGAAAGTTTAGAACTCACAGAACCAAATTTTTTGGCTCAAGTAGATTTAGAATTGTCCCTATCCTCAAAAGAATACAAACAGCAATTGCGCGAACAGCAGACTCTTTTAGCCCAACTACAACTAGACATCCGCGAGGGTCAAATACCCGTATTAGCAGTATTTGAGGGTTGGGATGCCGCAGGTAAAGGAGGGGCGATTAAACGTTTAATAGATAATTTGGACCCTCGCAGTTATGTGGTTCACGGTTTTGCTGCCCCCAACGACGAGGAAAAAGCCCGTCATTATCTCTGGCGTTTCTGGCGGCGCTTGCCAGAAGCAGGCAAAATTGGTATTTTTGACCGTAGCTGGTACGGTCGAGTCTTGGTCGAACGAGTAGAAGGATTTGCCACGGAGCCCGAATGGCGTCGAGCTTATCGGGAAATTAACGAGTTTGAAGAGCAATTAACTACTGCCGGTTATGTGTTAGTCAAATTTTGGCTGCATATCAGTCCCGAGGAACAGTTAAAAAGGTTTACCGAAAGGCAAAATAATCCTTTTAAGCAATACAAACTCACCGAGGAAGATTGGCGCAATCGGGATAAATGTAATTTATACGAGGTGGCAGTTAATCAGGCGATCCAGCGGACTAGCACTCCTAGTTCTCCTTGGACTGTGGTTCCCGGGAATGATAAACATTATGCGCGGGTTATGGTTCTTAAAACTGTGACCGATGCGATTCAAAATATGCTCAAACGTCAAAAATAAGGTGTTAATTGATAATTGATAATTGAGAATTATTAATTATTAATTGTTATAGCATTTCCCGTATCGCTGAGGTACAAGAAAAAAACGCTTTTTGGTAATAGGTAATGGGTAATAATATGCCATTCTTTACAAGAAAAAAATACCATTCTTTATTTGGGCTGCATATTCGATGCTCCCCATTACCCATTACCCATTACCCATTACCCATTACCGAAATAAAAAATGTACCTCATCTCTTCCTTCTGGGGAAATGCTATAATTATTAATTGTTAATTATTAGTTAGGATGAAAATATGGCGATATGGTTAACTAGGTTAATTTTTTGGACTCTAGTAGTTTATGGTTTTTACCTGCTCTGGAAACAAACGGGAGGGGAGAAAAAAAACCTGCTAGGGCGATTAATCATAATTATAATTACCTTTTTCTTACTCCTAGCATTCCTTTCCCCAGATTCTCCGGTAGGAACGGCTATTTTTAATGCTTTTTCTTTTATTTTTAGACCTTTGGGATTTTCGATTATTCTCTTGATTTGGGCTTTATCTTTAACCACGAAAGAGGGTTTAAAAAAACCCGCACCTCAGTTAATATTTACTGCCTTACTTATTTTAATTATTTCTAGTACGCCCGTAGTGGCTTTTTGGTTGGCTAGAGGAGTGGAAAGAAGTGCAGTTGAGGAAATAAACGACCAGCTTTGTTGTTCTCCAAACGTAGGAGCAATTGTTTTATTAGCTCGGGGAACCACTAAGCCAACAATACCCGAACAAATTGGAGTTCAACTGACCGATAAGAGCGATCGCATTTCCTACGCTGGCGAAATTTATAAAGAAGCTTTGGGCGGTGTTGTCATTGTTAGTGCCGGCCCCAGACCGGACATAGAAGGTCAAATTGCCGAGGCTGACGAAGTGGAAAAATTATTAGTCGATATGGGTGTGGATTCAGATGATATTCTTCTCGATCGCTCGTCGGTAAACTTACGTCAAAGTGCTATTGCCACTAGAAATATTTTGAACAAGTACGGGCTCGAACCTACTGTTATTCTAGTTACTTCCGCTTTGCAAATGCCTAGAGCTAAGTTAGCTTTTAATAGCGCTGGCATTAATGTTATTAACGCCCCAACTGATTTTAATACTTTTGAATCTGACGATACATTCCAGCAAAGAGTTACGGGCGCTGACTTTTTTCCTAATGCAGAAGCACTCTTACTTACTACCCGAGTTCTTGAAGAATATTGGGGCTTATTTTACTATTTTGTAAGGGGTTGGTCTGGTTGAGATGTAGGAATTAAGAAGGGTGCATCTCAATGCAAGTAAAAACCCAAAAATTGAACGCTTTTAGGCAAGAGGCAAGAGGCAAGAGGCAATAGTTGGGGAAAAGGCAAGAAGGGAAAAGGGATGCATTAGATAAAAAACCGAATATTCGATGTTTTTACAAATATGGGATGCTCCCATTAAGAAACCCGAAAAACTAAGAAACCAGGTTTTGCCGGAATTACCTGGTTTCTGGGCTGTTTCTTGAGAATCTCGAAATAATTAATAGTCGGCATTGAGTGGGTAACTAGGGGGAACTCTTTCGTAGGAAGAAGAGCTACTGGAGCTTATTAACTGACTGGCTACCAAATTAACAAAAAATATCAAACTAAACAAAACTATCAGTAATTGGAGCGCGTCTCCAGAATTTTCCTCAGAAAACCTGCCACGGTCCCTCGACGATTTACTGCCGTAATTAGAGCGCTCGTCTCGATAATTAGAACCCCCACGCTCGTCTCGATAGTTATAATTTTGCTGGTTGCTGGAGCGAGTATTATAATCCGATTTACTTTCTCGATAATCGGATTTTGATTTTTGAGTGAATCTTAAAGAATCAGCCAGAGAAAGATTGATTCTTCCTTCAATCTCCTGGTTTTTAAAAGGTTCGCTTAAACAAATACCCCGAAATTCTATTTGTTGTTCGTCTCTGGATGAAGCCATAGTTACTAATTGGTTGGTAGATATGATTAGGCGCTTATTCCAGGACTCCGTTATAATTTCGGGAAGAATGCTAAATTAGTTGCCGGAAAGTTCCCCCCCACAACCTCTAAAATCTAATATGACTGATTCTTCTCAACAAAGACTGCGAAAACTCGGTACTTACTTGCGCCCCCACTGGCGGCCGGCATTTTTCGGGATAGTTGCTTTATTTCTGGTTAATGCTTTAGGAGTCTATATTCCTCGGTTAGTCAGTCAAGCAATTGACGATTTAGAAATAGCCACGGAATTTGGGGCCTTCCTTTACGATGTCGTAGCGATCGCTCTCCTGGCCTCCCTGATGTGGGTCATTCGCATGGCATCTCGCATCTCGATTTTTGGGGTGGGACGGCAGGTAGAATTTGACCTCAAACAAAAAATATTTAACCACCTCTTGACATTAGAGCCATCTTATTATAGCAGCAACACCATTGGCGATTTAATCAACCGCGCTACTAGCGATGTCGATAATATCCGCAGACTTTTGGGCTTTGCCGTCTTAAGTTTGGCAAATACAATCTTTGCCTACGGTTTAACCCTACCAATAATGCTATTGATAAATGTCAAACTGAGCCTGTTGGCAATTTCTGTTTATCCCGTGATGTTAATAGTAGTGCAAGTATTTAGCGATAAATTGCGGGGCCAACAGCTAGCGGTGCAAGAAGAGCTATCGACTATGAGCGATTTAATTCAAGAAGACCTCAGCGGCATATCTTTAATTAAAATATACGCTCAGGAAGACAACGAAAAGCGGGCTTTTCGCGAAACTAACACCCAGTTATTATGGGCTAATTTAGCACTAGCAAAAACTAGAAATTTCCTCTTTCCTTTATTAGGAGGATTGGCAAGTTTGAGCTTTTTAATTTTATTAATTAGCGGTTCGGGACCGATGGAAAGGGGCGAGTTAAGCGTGGGGGATTTTGTCTCTCTAATTATTTACGTTCAACGATTAGTATTTCCCACTGCTTTATTAGGATTTACCATAACTACTTACCAAAGGGGAGAAGTAAGCATCGATCGCGTAGAATCTATTCTCAGCGTCGAACCAAAAATTAAAGACCATACCGACCCCATCCCGATGCGATCGCCCTTAAAAGGTTGGGTGGTAACTCGGGATTTAACTTATCAATATCCGGGAACGAAAATACCGGCATTAAATAAGGTCAATCTCAGCATTAAACCGGGGGAAACTGTCTCGATAGTCGGACCCATTGGTTCGGGAAAATCAACTTTAGCGAACGCCTTGCCCAGGTTATTAGAAATAGATATCGACCGAATTTTTATCGACGGTTACGATATTACTCAGGTAAAACTGGCAGAGTTGCGAAGAGCGATCGCCTACGTTCCCCAAGAAAGTTTTCTCTTCAGCGCCACCATTCAAGAGAACATCTCCTACGGCGATCCTACTAAGGCGGAGGAAGAAATCGTCGCTGCCGCCAAACTAGCGCAAATTCACCCAGAAATTCTCAACTTTCCCCAACAATACGAAACCATAGTTGGCGAAAGAGGCATCACCCTATCTGGAGGGCAGCGGCAGCGAACGGCATTAGCGCGGGCGTTATTAATGGACGCGCCGGTATTGATTTTAGACGATGCCCTCTCCAGCGTTGACAACCAAACCGCCACCGATATTTTGCAGAACTTATCCAGCGGTACTCGGAAGAAAACAGTCATCTTTATTACTCACCAAATGTCGGCGGCAGCGATGGCGGATCGAATTTTAGTAATGGACGGGGGTAACATCGTTCAAACTGGCACCCACGAAGATTTAGCAAGCAAGAAAGGATTGTATCAGTCCTTGTGGAACCAACAGAAGTTAGAAGAGATGTTGTTGTAACAATAGTTAGTAGTAATCGCGGAGCGCGATTTAAAAAGCTCGTAGTAATCGCGGAGCGCGATTT
>CAZSTZ010000005.1:5832-72774 GCA_964609515.1 uncultured bacterium
GTAGTAATCGCGGAGCGCGATTTAAAAAGCTCGTAGTAATCGCGGAGCGCGATTTTCCGTAAATCTAACTTGACTTTCAGTTACCACAACAAAGCGATCGCTAATTAAATCTGGATATATTGCCAGCAAACGGGCCAGAGTTTCTATTTTATTAGCGGCGAGTTGGTTTTCGAGGTTCAAGAAAATAACTCCTCGGTGGGGGCAATTTTCCCGATATATCTTATCAGCAAATTCTCGGTCGTTGGTTATCAGAATCCAATTTTCGGCAACAGCTTTTGCGAGCAACTTTTCGTCTGTCGCCCCTCGCGCTTCCTGGTAAACGGAAAAAACTTGATAACCCAATTCGCGCAACCAACTCCCCACCAGAGAGCCCGTACATTCATCTAGGATAAACTTCATTTTTGGCAGTTTGAAATTTTTAAAGAAATTGTTAAATATTTAGTGGCATGAAGGTTGTTTTTGAGAGAGACTTACTGGCAAATAAGAAGCAAGCTTGAATATCTTCTACAGTTAAATCTTGATATTCTTGGAGAATTTCAATTACCGTCGTACCGCGAGCTAAAAGATTGAGAATATATTCAACGCTCAAACGAGTACCTTTAATGACGGGTTTTCCTGCCATAATTTTTGGATTAATTGCAATTCTTTCTAATAATTGTTCGTCTGTCATGGTTGGGATTTGGTTGTTTGTTTTCTAGTCTTGGGGGGAGCTTCTCAGTCCAGAAACCCGGTTTTTTCAAAAAACCGGGTTTCTTAATTTTGTAATTGCAGTTTAGCCTGCGAACAACACCGACATCAGTAGTTCCCACAATATTGCTATCTAAAAGCATTATCCTTTTATCCTTTAAGATGGGGAAGAGAGCGGTCTTGACGTATATCGCGCTGCCAGGTCACAGGATTTACTCCAGCAAAAGTATTGAGGGCAGCGAGTTTTTCTAAAGCTTCTGCCATTTTCCGACCGCAAGAGATTGTCTCTATATTTGGCTCTGGTTCTAAAATAGTAACACGAACCTCCAAAGGGCGATCGCTCGTAGGGGGAGTTTCATCAAGCCACTCCAAGCGGTTTCCTGTCAATATAGCCTTAAAAGCGTGCAACATAAAGTTAAGTCCTTATTGAGTTTTCTTCTGTCTATTATATCTCGATTTGGGGTTGAACGTACATAGTTAATCCTAAAATTGATACTCTTTCAACAAATTACCAGCAATAACTTGAGCTAATAAAGGAGGCACCGCATTGCCAATTTGATTGTATTGACATAAATATTTTTCATCCAAACGACCCTCCCTCGCTAACAATTTATGACTGACTACCGTTGGTTTTCCCATAAATCGAAAATTGTCGGGAAATGACTGTATTCTCGCCCCTTCCCTAGCGGTAAAATTTCTATGTCGATAGGGATGAACGAAATTAGCATAAAAAGAGGCAGGCAATGTATGACATGGTTTATCTGGATACATTCTTCTATTATTTTGGTCGTAAACCTTCTTCGCTATTTCTGTAGAATTACGCTTGCGCGGCCATAAATGTTCTGGTGCATCTTTACAAGAATCTCCTAAAGTCATCGCTGCAAATCTTTCTACCATCCGCTTGCTGTGGTTCATTGCCTTATGATTAAATAGAGTTTGATTTCCATTTCTCAGAAGTTTTTGATATTCATTTAATGGCTGTTTTGTGTAATTAGATTCCTCCGCGCCTTCCCCCGCTTTTAATGGTGGTAAGTCGGAAATTGCATCCCATAAGGTCGGGCAAGGTTTTAAATAATTAAATAGAGAAGGATTGTGATTATTTACCACTGAATGAGTGGGACTGGGAAAAGGGTTTTTTAGTTCTTTTTTAGAGGCAATAACAAACAAGCGTTTTCTAATCTGAGGAATGCCGTAATCTGTGGCTTGCAAGATTTTGATATAGACGCAATAACCAAGATTTATTAACTCTTTTTCTAAGATATCGGTTGCTTTTTCTTTGGAGTGAGTCCGCGCTTTTACCATATTAGGCACGTTCTCCATTACCAAAAATTCTGGCTCAAAAATTGAAGCCACTCTAATCAACTCTCGGAAAAGATTATTTCTCGGGTCTTTCGGATCGCCGCTATTTTTCAGACAAACAGAATATCCCTGGCAGGGAGGACCGCCCAGAATAATTTTAGGTTTTTTCTGTTTGAATAGTTCTTGAAAATCCTCGTTAGTAATTGTCGTAATATCTCGCTGGATGACCTTAGAATTAGGGCAATTTTTAGCGAAAGTTTCCGCCGCCCATTTATCTATTTCTATTGCCCCAATAATTTCACAACCGGCCAATTTAAAACCGAGACTAAATCCGCCCGCGCCGGCAAATAAATCTAATATTAATGGTTTCATGTATTTTGGTTGTTGTTTCAGAGAGCGATCGCCCTTTTCTCCTATCTGCTTATTCCATCCTTAACCTAATTTTTTCATTTATCTAAAAGTCGCCTCACCTCGACTAACACCTCTTCCCCAGAAATGGGTTTAACCTCACCGCTTCGGATTTCATCCCGTCGCTTCTTAGCTTCGCTCATCCAAAGCGTTTGGAAACTTTGTAATAACTTCTTTAGTTCTTCGACAGACAGCATAATTCTCTCAAAAAAAACGACTAACCCAAGTTTAGCATCAAATTGCGGGTACATCGAATTTTTGCAACTATTCGCCGAAAGCAAAGAAACCCGGTTTTTTGGAAAAACCGGGTTTCTGAATTTTAAAGTCGAATCGAAATTACCAATATTAAACTCGTTGGAGATAGTGGTAATTTTCGTTTTTTACGCAGTCTAAAAGTTGGCAAAGAGTTTTTACGCGATAAGTGGCTTCCCGATATTCTTGAGTGGAAGGACGATCGCCCAAGCGTTCTAACATTGCCGATGTTTCGTTGGCGATCGCTTCGTTGAAAAACTCGATAAACCTTTTGCGAGTTTCATAAGTTAACACCACAACTTCGAGGGTAACATCTTCTCCGTCTAGCTGAAATTGGGTTGCGATCGAACCACCGCCAATTTTAGAATATTCCGATTTTGCCAACCACTCGAACAAATCTTCAGAAACATCGACGCTATCGTTATCTTGTCCGTTTTTTGAAAGAAAATCGATACTCAGCATTATCCTTTTGTGGGTTAAATCAAATATGCAAATGCGGGGATATTCCGGCAGCCCAGAAACCGGGTTTTTTGGAAAAACCCGGTTTCTCAGATATTGCTTCGGACCAACAGATTGCTATCGCCCCACTTTAACACAAAAAGCGATCGCCTACAACCGACCCTAAACCTTTAACTTCTCACCAATACGCGCCATCGCCTCGTTCACATTCTCCCGACTGTTAAACGCCGAAATCCGAAAATATCCTTCCCCCGCAGCGCCAAAACCAGAACCGGGAGTCCCCACAACATTAGTAACCTGCAACAACTTATCAAACAGATCCCAACTCGATAAACCCTCTGGGGCTTTCACCCAAACATAAGGCGCGTTAACTCCGCCATAAATGGCAAAACCCGCCGCCGTCAGTTTCTCCCGAATAATCTTCGCATTCTCCAGATAAAAACTCACCAAAGCCTTAACCTGTGCTTGACCTTCCTCAGAATATACCGCCTCGGCGCCCCGCTGGACGATATAAGAAACGCCGTTAAACTTCGTACAATGCCGGCGGTTCCACAACTTCCACAGTTCCACATCGGAACCGTCGCTTGCCTTCGCCGTTAGCGTCTTGGGTACCACCGTCAACGCGCAGCGGGTACCGGTGAAACCCGCATTCTTGGAAAACGACCGAAACTCGATCGCGCATTCCTTCGCCCCCTCTATCTCATAAATAGAATGAGGCAACTCCGGATCCGTAATAAATGCCTCGTAAGCGGCATCAAAAAATATAATCGAACCGTTTGCCTTCGCATATTCCACCCACCGCTTCAGATAATCTTTACTCGCAGTCGCCCCAGTCGGGTTATTGGGGAAACAAAGATAAATCAAATCTACCTTCTCTTCTGGAAGTTCCGCAGTAAAGTTATTCTCCGCCGTTATCGGCAAATAGACCAAACCCTCAAACTCTCCCTTATCGTTAACCGGTCCAGTGTGACCCGCCATCACGTTCGTATCCACATACACGGGATACACCGGATCCGTTACTGCAATTTTATTATCCTTGCCGAAGATATCCAGAATGTTCCCGGTATCGCATTTGGAACCGTCGGAAATAAAAATCTCCGAAGCATCGATATCGCATCCCCGCTTCTGGAAGTCATGGGCTGCGATTTTTTCCCGCAACCAAGCATAACCCTGTTCCGGGCCGTAACCTTTAAAAGTAGAGCGATCGCCCATTTCCTCCACTGCCTTTATCATCGCCTTTCGGCAAGCCTCCGGCAAAGGTTCGGTGACATCGCCGATACCCAGTTTAATAATGGGTGCCCCCGGGTTAGCTTCCGCGAAGACGTTCACCCGCCGCGCGATTTCCGGGAATAGATATCCAGCTTTGAGTTTGAGGTAGTTGTCGTTGATTTTTGCCATGTTTTTCCCTTAATGTATGCACCAATGAACGATAAAAAGTTTCTGGCTGCGAATAACAGTCAGAGACTTTCTGAGACTTGTTTATTTTACCCTACTTTGGTTCGTAGTAAGCACTTTAGTGCTTTAAAAATGACTTTATTTAAAGCACTGAAGTGCTTACTACGAACCTACATAAATCCATGTTCGGCTAAAAATTCTGGTGTAATTTCCTCTTGGTAGCCATTTCCTCCCAACCGCATAAACTTAGCGACGTATTTACCTAAAATATCTGTTTCTATATTTACCAAAGTCTCTGGTTTTAGATAGCGCAAATTCGTTTCTTCATAGCTGTGGGGAATTACCGCTACTTTAAACCACTTACCATCAACATCGCATTCCGCTACAGTTAAGCTAATTCCGTTAACCGCTATACTGCCCTTGGGTACGATGTAAGGCGCGATTTGTCTGTCCCACTGGGAGGCTGCCCCCGCCGGAGAAATAAAAGTCATTTCCCAAGCGCTAGCCGTGGACTTCGACTCTTGCAAACAGCCCAGGCCGTCAACGTGGCCCGTCACGAAATGGCCTCCTAATTTGCTCCCGGCCCGGAGGGAAGTTTCCAGATTGACCGTCCCATCGGTCTTATGTCCCAAAGTGCTGCGATGGAAGGTTTCTGGAGAGGCGATCGCCACAAAACCTTGAGATAAGATTTCAATGGCCGTCAGACATACCCCATCCACTGCCACGCTATCGCCTATGGCCAAATCCTTTAAAATGAGTTCTCCTCTACTGTCGCTACAGGCAACTTGCAGTCGGTCTTCTCCGATGAGGCTAATCTTTCCCGTTGCCTGAATTAATCCTGTAAACATCCGCCCGATCCTAAAAATTTTAGATTTTATATTTTAGAGCCTACCGAGAGCCCTGGCAAGCTCAGATTGCCGACAGGTTTATCGAGAGCCCATCTCGTTCTATGGGACTTTAGCTCCGGGCTGGCATATCCAATTTAGTTTTATTTGTCAACCCTCTTAAGGACAGTCTAAAATACAAAATATGGAAAATAAGTTAAAACTTGCCCGATCTAGATCGAGATCGAGGCATACTGGAGTTTAGTTAAGCTCGTGTTAAAAGCTCTCCAACTTAATAACTATAAGATTATGAGGCCGAACAGATGATTGAAATGAAAGTCGCTGGAATTGCACTCGACGCTGCTACGCGCAATCCTATCGTGATTTTAAGGGATGGCACGGAACGGCGGGCCTTGCCGATCTTCATAGGTCAAGATCAGGCTAAGGCCATCATTGCCGCTCTCGAAGGCCAAAGACCGCCCAGACCCCTAACCCACGATCTGCTGGTCAACAGTCTCGAAGCATTGGGCGGGGTTTTGGAACGAGTGGTGATTCACTCCCTGCAAGATAACACTTTTTATGCGGTCTTGATGGTCCAGCAGGGAGAACACAATAGGGAAATTGACGCTCGTCCCAGCGACGCGATCGCCATCGCCCTCCGCACTAATAGTAGTATCTGGGTGATGGAGGAAGTGGTGCTAGAAGCATCTATTCCTGTAGATCGCGAAGCAGACGAAGCGGAACGCAGGGCATTCCGAGAGTTTGTCTCCCAACTGCGACCGGAAGATTTGATTAAAAGGGGAGGTTTGAGCGGTGGCGATTTATCTTAATTGGTTAATAGTTAATAGTTAATAGTTAATTGTTAATTGTTAATTGCGATTTTACTATTAACAATTGACAATTAACAAAAACTGGCAACCCTTCGCGTTATTCATCAATCCCCATTCCCAAAATAATATCAAAGCAAAGAGAGAGAAGAGGGGAATGCAAGTAAAACCAACCCTTACACGACGGCGACTCAATTGTTAATTATTAATTGTTAATTGATATAGCATTTCCAAATCAGATTTCAACGAAAAAACGACTTTCTATTCATAGCAAAAAATGACTGTTACCTTCTTAGGAACTTGCAATTTAATAAGATACCGCTGATTCCGGTTCGCTTCACCCAACCTACAAGAGACTGGTAGTTTATTTTTTAACAAGTCCCTTAACTGTTGCCTCTTGCCTTTTGCCTTTTGCCTAAGTCGGCTAATTACTGTACACATCTCATAAGAAACTGCTATAGTGCGTTACCGTAGATTTGGTAAAACTAATTTGCCCTTATCGGTGTTTTCCTTGGGAACGATGCGCTATTTGGCATCGGAGAAAATAGCCGTGGAAACGGTGCTACAAGCACTGCGCGTGGGAGTTAATCATATAGAAACTGCTAAAGGTTACGGTAAGAGCGAACAATATTTAGGGAAAGCATTAGGGAAAGCATTAGGGAAAGCATTAGGGAAAGCATTAGGGAAAGCATTAGGGGAAGCATCAGCGGCGGGTTTGCCAAAAGATAGAAGTACGCTCTACATTACTACTAAAATACCCCCCACTACAGACGGAGATTTATTAGAACGAAGCATAGATGAATCTTTAACCAGACTCGGAACAGACTATATAGATTGTCTGGCAATTCATGGCATTAATACTCAAGAACATTTAGATGCCGCCGTGGCATCAATGCCGGCAGTAGCAAAACTCAAGAGCGATCGCCGAGTGCGACATCTCGGGTTTTCCACCCACGCACCTTTAGAAATTATTCTCGCTGCTATTAATACAGATTTATTCGAGTTCGTCAACTTACACTACTACTACTTTTTCCAACGCAACGCTCCAGCAGTAGAATTAGCAGCTAAAAAAGATTTAGGAGTATTTATAATATCTCCAGCAGACAAAGGCGGTCAACTTTATACACCTCCCGATACTTTGCGGCAATTGTGCGAGCCCTTCTCGCCCTTGGAATTAAATTATCGGTTTTTATTGAGCGATCGCCGCATTACTACTGTTAGCGTCGGCGCTGCTAATCCCCAGGAGTTAGAATTACCTTTGAAAAGTAGCGATCGCCTCGAACCTCTCACCAATACAGAAATAGAAGCATTTCGACGGTTAGAATCTACTTTAGTAGAGCGTTTGGCAACCGATAAATGCAGTCAATGTTATGCTTGTTTGCCCTGCCCCGAAACTATCAATATACCCGAAGTGCTGCGGTTGCGGAATTTAGCGATCGCCTACGACATGACCGAGTTCGGCAAATATCGATATCGAATGTTTGAGAATGCCGGTCATTGGTTTTGGGGCAACAAAGGCAGTCGATGTACCAGTTGCGGCGATTGTTTGCCCCGCTGTCCCGAGGAACTCGATATACCTGCCTTATTAAAAGACACCCACCAGCGCTTAAAAAGTTCTGAAGGTCGAAGGCTGTGGGAATAGTTCGTAGTAAGCGCTTTAGCGCTTTCAACTTTGTCTATCTCGCAGATTGAGAAAGCCGGTTTTTTCAACAATACCTTCGCCAAAATAAAAAAATACCATTAGTAGGTTGGGTGGGCAGTCAGTGCGCAACCCAACAAAATCGTTGGGTTCCACACTGACTGCCCACCCAACCTACAAAAAAATGGCGAAGGTATTGTTCAAAAAACCGGGTTTCTGACTATATTTAACTAGCTCTCTAGCACTAAAGTGCTTACTACAAACCTTTTTAACTGGGGCGGAAGGATTCGAACCTCCGAATGGCGGGACCAAAACCCGCTGCCTTACCACTTGGCGACGCCCCAACGTTTTGATGACAATAGCCATTGTAGCAGTAAAGCCTCGGGTTTTGTCAAGTATTTTTGAAAAAAATTAAAAATTTTTTTTTTGGGCCTTGCTAAGTTAAGGTCCGCAGAAAAAGTCGTCGGGGACGCCCCTTCTCCCTTGTCCCCGCAAGTCCGCCCTTGTCCCCGCAAGTCCGCCCTTGTCTCCCTTGTCTCCCTTGTCCCCGCAAGTCCGCCCTTGTCTCCATTTAGGCCTTAAGGTGAACCGGCGGCTTCACGGGAATTTCAATCCAAAACTCGGCCCCTTCCCCCGGTTCGGAAATACACTTTAAAACGCCCCCATGCTTCTCAACCACAATCTGATAGCTAATAGAAAGTCCCAAACCCGTCCCCTTACCCACCGGTTTAGTCGTAAAAAAGGGATCGAATAACCTAGTCCTAACCTTCTCCGGCATTCCCGGCCCGTTGTCTTTAATCCTAATGACAACATACTCTTCTGGCGATGGCAGGGATTTTTGCTGGCCTTTAGCTTCTGGTTCGGGCTCTCCCATTAGGGTAGTAATTTTAATAATTTTAGGATCCGGCTGGGCATCCAGGGCATCGATCGCGTTAGCAATAATATTCATAAAAACTTGATTCATTTGGCCCGCATAACATTCAACCTTGGGCAGCTCGGCATATTCTTTAACAATCTCAATGCCATCATCTTTCCCTTTAGACTTGAAGCGGCTGTGCAAAATCAGCAGAGTATTATCCAAGCCCTCGTGAATATTAACCGGTTTCATTTCCGCCTCATCCAGACGAGAGAAATTCCGCAAAGACAAAACAATCTTGCGGATCCGTTCCGTCCCCATCTCCATCGAGGCCAAGATATTTGGTAAATCCTCAATTAAAAACTCCAAATCTATCTCTTCTGCTTTTTCCTGAATTTCCGGGTGTGGCTCCCTGTAGTGCTTTTGATAAAGCTCTAACAGCTCCAGAATCTCGTGGGTATAAGTTTTGCAGTGAGTAAGATTGCCATAAATAAAATTCACCGGGTTATTAATTTCGTGGGCCACGCCAGCCACCATTTGTCCCAGAGAAGACATCTTCTCGTGTTGAATGAGCTGGGCTTCCTTTTGCTGTAAGTTATGTAAAGCCTCTTTGAGGTGAAAAGCTTGAGTTTGGGCAGCCAAAGCAGCAGCGCGAGTTTGGGCGTAGAGTTCCGCTTGGTCGATCGCGATCGCCACCTGATCCACCACCGCCTGCAACAGTTCCACCTCGCTATCGGTCCAGGGTCGCGGTTGGCTGTAATTGGCACAAATAACCGCCCCTAATTGGCCAGAACGAGTATGCAGGGGCAGCAACAGTTGCGACTTTACCCCCAATTCCTCCAAATAGGCCTGCATGGACTGAGAAACAGCAGCATCGTTAGTTTCCAGATTATTAACCCGCATAACCTCCCGCAGGCGAATTTTTTCAGCGAGCAAGGCCGCTTGCGTCGGTGGATATTCGTCAGCCCGATGGGGTAGATTTGGACTGGACGCTTCGTGGGTGACAACAATGCTCGTAGTTTGAGCTGCCAAACACCAAATAAAGTAACACTGGTCGATTTGTAAGAGATTTCTAATTTCATTAACTGCAGTTCCCAGGATTTTATCTAAATCCAGGGAATCGCGAATTTGACTGGCCAGGCGAAACAGTAAAGTTTCCCGGTTGCTGGCAAAGTGTTCTTGAGTTTGAACTCGATCCACCGTAGCAGCGATCGCTCCTGCCACCCATTGCAGAACCTCCTGGGCCGCATCGGTAATTTGTCGGTTCGTCCAAACCCGCATTACCCCTAAAACCCTACCCTCGACGATTAAAGGATAAGTAATCGCTGCTTGATTTTGACAATTAGCTGTTGAAAATTGGTTGCTTGCTGCTAAAAGCTTTCGGCAGTTGCTGGCTTGGTTGAGATTTTGTCTTTGGGCGTGTAAATTTGACCTTGGAGAACCAGTAAGTATAAGCTCTTCATTTTTAGAGTAATCTGTTTTTACCGACGTTTCTGCTGCCATCTCCGAAGGAATCTCTCCGGCGCAAGCTTCCAGTTTTAATTGATTTGTTTGGCGATCCACAGTCCAGACGCCCGCCCCTGTCAAGTCTAGTTCTCGAACGATCGCCTTGCTAGAGCGAGTCAAAAGGACCGATAAAGGTCCGCTTTGGCCCAGAATTTTTCCCACTTCCGCTTCCAGAATAGACAGACGCGATCGCTCCAACAAAGCCGCATCCGCTTGTTTGCGTTCGCTAATATCCCGGGACACGGCCACCAATTCCACAACTTCATCGGTTTCTGGATGGCGAATTGTCTGATAAGTAGTTTCAAACCAGACGTAATGGCCTTCTTTGTGACGCAGGCGATGAGTAAAAGTGTAGGTATCCGAAGCCGTGTTTGATTCCGAAGTTAGTTCTGGTAGTTGTAATTGACTGCGGCGAGGGGACAAATCGCATCGATGGTGTTGGGGCTCTTCAGGATGAAAAAAGTCGTAGGCGCAACGATTTATTAACTCTTCCGAACGGTATCCTAATAGACGCTCGCAGGCAGGGGAAGCATAAAGATAGACTCCTTCGGCTGTTTGTCTGGAAATAAAGTCAGTAGAATTATGAGCTAAAAGTCGGTAACGTTCTTCGCTTTTTCTAAGAGCTTCTTCCGCTTGTTTTCTAGAAGTTATATCTGTTTGAATCCCAATAAAATGAGTCAGACGGTTGTGGGTATCTCGAACTGGAGAAATTGCTAACTCGTTCCAAAAAGGAGTACCATCTTTACGGTAATTTTTTAATACTACCAAACAATCTTTTTCTGTTACAATCGCCTCGCGGATTTTAGCTAAAGCTTCTTTATCCGTATCTGGACCTTGTAAGAAGCGACAGTTAGTTCCTATTACTTCCCTACGGGAATAACCCGCGATTTTTTCAAAAGCTCTGTTGCAATAAATAATTGGGTTATCTGGTTTGGTATGGTCCGTAATAATAATACCGTTGCTACTTGCGGCGATCGCTCTTTCTAAAAGATGTAAAGTCTCTTTTGTTTGTTGCTTGCTTTCCTCCACTTCTTGGAGTCCTAAAAATTTGCTCCCCAAGTGAATTAATTTGCGGTGCAAATCTACTTGATTTTCAATAGCCCCCGTTAAGGCCTCCAATTCCTCCCGACATTCCTGCGTCAACTCTCTAGGTTGGTAATCCATTACTGACAATAGACCGATGAGTTGCCCTTGAGTTACTATGGGTATGCCTGCATAAAACCTAATCTTTGGAAGAGATGTTACCAAAGGATGATTTGCCAATTTTGGCTCGGCTAAAGTATCAGCCACTATTAACAATTTTGATTTATTTGAATCTTCTTTGAGGTGCTTTTGGCTAGATATCTTTTGCCTATTTATTTGCTCTTGATTTTCCGGAATGTAAATTAGAGTTTCGACAAAATCTAGGTAACGGTGTTTGTTTTTCTCAAAACCAAACTTGGATTTTAGCCATTGGTGTTCCCCATCCATAAAGCTAATAAAAGCCACTGGAACTTTGGCTATTCTAGCTGCCAACAGTCCTAGTTCCTCGAAAGAATTTTCCGGGGCTAATACCCGATCTAAAATTTGTCCATCCATATATGTGCTAATTAGTTTTTTTGCGCTCAATTTTTGATGGCTAGTTTTTTTATAGCTGGTTAAAGATGAGGTACTGCCCAATATGTCCCCTAAATCTGTCTTCTTCTCCGGTTACCTTTGAGGGGTGCATCTCGTATTTACAATTCTATCGAAGTTTCAACTTCCGTTCTTGGAGATGTCTAATCTTTAAATTTTTGCCTAGATTAGATGCACCCTCTACTCCTGTTGCAGGTCGTTCTTATTATATCATAAACTGGTAAGAGTATCGACCAAGCTAGGTCTATCCCGGTTTTAATAGTGATAATTTATAGCTATCCCCCTAGAGCTAATCCGGCTCGGAGGACGATTTACTAACCCTAGTCCTACTAAGGGAAATTTTATCTAATTAGGGTTTGCTGAAAAAAGAGCAAGTCTGCAAAAACTGTTGGGAATGGGTAATGGGTAATCAGTAATGGGGTAACAGTAAAAGCACCCTTGGCAATTGGAACTACTCAAAATACCTGTACTTTATTACCCGTTACCGATTACCTATTACTAAACTCGTTAGCTTTTGGGATTTTTAAGCTTGCCCTATTTAACAATATGAAATCCACCAAACAAACAGTCTTGGAGATAAAAATATGTCTGTAAATGAAAGCAAACAAAGAACTATTTTAGCAGTAGATGATAGCGCCGTAATGCAAGGAGTGGTCAAACAAATTTTAGGCAAGGATTATCGAGTTTTAGTAGCAGATAATGCTGTGGATGCTTTGTCAACGATCTACCACGAGCAAGTATCTGTTTTACTGTTGGATGTTTCTATGCCTGGAATTGATGGTTTGGAGCTCTGTCGAACGGTACGCAGCATACCTCAGTTTCAAAATTTACCCATCGTTATGTTAACAGCTAGAGATGGTGCTTTTGATAAAGTTCAAGGTCGTCTCGCTGGAGCTACTGAATATCTGACTAAACCCTTTGAAGCAGAAAAATTGCGCGAAGTAATTAATCAGTTTATTAAAAGTTCCAGCGTCGGAAATTAATTGTTAATTGCTATCCATTCCCTATTCCCCATTCCCTATTCCCCATTCCCTAATTTTAGAGATTAGCAGGGGGGCAATGGCGGTAATGGGGAGAATATGTCGGGCAGCTCCCAAAGCGATCGCCTCTTTCGGCATCCCAAAAACAACGCAGGTGGCCTCGTTTTGAGCGATCGTCAGGCCCCCGGCCTTCGCGATCGCCAGCATACCGTCGGCCCCATCTCTGCCCATACCAGTCAACAACACTCCTGCGGCCTTAGAACCGTATTGGCGGGCCACGGAATTTAAAGTAACGCTAATAGAAGGGCGGTGTCCTCCTACTGGCGGTTCGGCCAAACAAACACAGCGACCGCTACTGTTTACTTCTAAATGATGCCCCTCTGGGGGAAAATAAAAAACTCCTGGTTGGAGCAACTCCCCTGACGAAGCAATTTTAACTCTCAGCGGACATTGAGAGTCCAACCAATTCACCAAACCTTCTAAAAATCCTTCGCTAATATGCTGGACGCAGAGCCCAGGTAGGGGAAAATTAGGGGGTAGCTGAGTCAAAATTGTTTGCAAAGCTTGAGGACCGCCAGTGGATGCCCCTATAGCTACTAGCTTAATCCTACTCGATTGGAGCGGGGAATCTAGGGATGGCGAAGGGGCTTTAGCATTGGCGTTTCTAAATCTTCCCTCTTGAGTTATTTTTATCTCTTGTCTATCTATTTGTTCCTGTTTTTTTTCTTGATAAATTCTTCGATTTCGGTGCAGAGTAAAAACTTTAACACCCGAGAGAACTTTCACTTTATTAATTAACTCTTGCCGGAGGCGATCGTAATCTGATTTTAACCCGGTTTCTGGTTTGGGAAAAACATCCACTGCCCCCGCTTCTAAGAGTTTAAAAACATTAGAAGTATCCCTCTCCCGAACCGAAGCACTAATTACTAAAATCGGTCGCGGAAAATTCATCATTACTTCTCGGGTAAATTCTAACCCGTTCATTCGCGCCATGTGCAAATCCGTACAAATCACATCTGGCTCTAGTTTGGGAATTAATTCTAAGCCCTCCAAACCATTACTAGCAGTTCCCACTACCTCTATTTCCTCAGACGAAGCTAAAATTCTTTTGAGAATTATCAGGGCTACTGGCGAGTCTTCGACAATTAAAACTTTAATAATTTTTTTTCCAGTATTTATTATCATTATTTTCTGCTTTTGGGGAAGAATTAGCAATTAGCGACAACTGTTTGGCTTTCTTCAAAATTTAGATGCACCACATCAAACCAGTCTCCTCAAAGTTTCTAAGAGAACATCTTGATTAAAATTTCCCTTAGTTATGTAAGCATTTGCTCCCGCATCAGCGCCCCTCTTTTTATCTTCATCAGATGCTAAAGATGTTACCAAAATAATCGGCAACTCGCTATACTGTTTATTTTCCCTAATTTTAGCAGTCAAACCCAAACCATCGAGGTTAGGCATCTGTACGTCAGAAATCACCCCATCAAAAGAGCGAGTTTTGAGCTTATTAAAAGCATCTAATCCATCGACAGCGGTGACAACTTCATAACCGGCATTTTCTAAAATGCGCTTTTCTTGAGTGCGAGTGGCGATGGAATCTTCAGCTAATAAAATAACCTGTTTTCTGCTAGTTTCTGCATCTCTCGATACGGGTTTTTCTGGAGTGGATAAAATTTGAGAACCACTGCTTAATTTCCGAACGGATTTTACTAGATCGTGAGGGTTTAAAACCATGCAAACTTCCCCGGTTCCCAAGATAGTTGCCCCGGCAATATTTCTCACCCGTTTTAACAAACTGCTTTGAGGTTTCAAGACAACATCTTGCTCGTCAACTAAGCGATCTACAAACAGTCCCAACCTCTCTTCGCCCACCTTTAAAACCACGCAAGAATCTTGGGTATCTTCATCGTTATTTGCTTCATTTAGGGCCGCAGCAACTTCTAATAAATCTGCTAATTTCACCACCGATAAAGGGCGATCGCCAAACACAATAGTTTCCCTTCCCTCAATGGTAAAAATCTCCCTACTCGAAACCAGTAAAGTTGTCTGGATTGACTCCAAGGGCAAAGCATAAGAAACACGATTAACCTCTACAATTAAAACGCGAGCTGTTGCCAAACTGGTGCTTAATTGCACCCGTAAAATACATCCTTTCCCGGGATTGGACTCGACTTCAATACTGCCCTTAAGAGCCTCGACGTTATTGCGAACCACATCCAAACCCACCCCCCTGCCAGAAACTTCCGTAACAAAATTTCTAGTAGAAAAACCGGGTGCAAAAATAAGGGATTGAATTTGATTTTGAGTCATAGATGCCACATCTTCTGGGGAAGAAATACCTCGTTTAATAGCAGTTTCTTTAATGCGAGCTACATCCAAACCTCGCCCGTCGTCGATAACTTCAATAACCACATTAGAAGCAGCCTGATATCCCCTCAGTCGCAAAGTCGCCGTCGTTGGTTTATTTAATCGCTTCCGTTCTTCGGGAGTCTCAATTCCGTGATCTATAGCATTACGAATCATGTGCATTAAAGGATCTTTCATTTCCTCCAAAATCCTTTTATCTGCCTTAGTTTCTCCTCCTTCAATTATCAGCTCTATCTCTTTGCCTTCCTGCCTTGCTAAATCTCGAACCATCCGGGGAAATAAATTAAAAATAGTCGATAAAGGCAGCAGTCGCAGAGTTCTAATTCCTTCTTCCAGTTCGTTAGCAATTAAATCCAGTCTGGCAGTATCTTCTAAAATCGAATTTCTCAAACCGTTGACGAGAGAGCCAAAATGTTCCAATCGTTCCTCTACCCGACGATGGTAATTCTCTAATTCGGCCATCGCCCCATTTTTAATACCGCCCCCATTTTGGTTATTGATGTCGTCAAAAATAAACCGATTTTTAAAAATATCTCGACTCCATTCTTCCCACAGCTTAGTAATTTCCTCAATTTCCGTTACCCGATGGGCCAGTCGAATTTTTGTTACCGTTAATTCTCCCGCTTCGGTCATCAAAGCATCCAAATTCCGAGTGGCAACCCGAATAGTATCGATCCGGTAAGAGTCTTCCCTACCAGAAGACATCTCGGGACTCGCGGCCGTCCTCGGGCCAACGGCAGTTTGGGCAGGAGCGGGGGCCATCGCTTCCCCAGACTCCTCCTGGGTTGCTTCGGCAGGTTTCTCTGCCCCCCCTGGAGTTTCTTCCTCTTGGGTTTCCTCTGCCGCTGCTGATATTTGTTGTTCCTCTTCGAGTGGCACTTCCTCTGTTTCTTCTGCCACTTCCACCATTGCTTCTTCTTCTGATTCGGAAGCACCCGAGATTGCTGCTTCCCCCGACTCCTCCTCCCCAGTAGAACAGGCATCTTGCCTGTTATCCGTTTCGGTTCCTTGCCTGTTATCCGTTTCGGTTCCTTGCCTGTTATCCGTTTGAGTTGCCTGGGTTTGCTGCACCGAGCCCATCAAATTAGCGAGAACGTAAAAAGTATTGATGCCCGAAGGTTCTCCCGTAACCGCTTCTCGAACTAATTGGCGCAGGGCATCGAGTCCTTGGAAGAGGCGATCGCTCACATCCGAAGACATCTCCTGTTCCCCTCGTTGAATGCCCCCCAAGAGATGCTCCATCTGATGGGCCAAAGTAGAAACGTCTTTAGCTCCCAACATCCCCGCATCCCCTTTGAGACTGTGGGCCTCTCGCAGTAATTCTTCTAATTTTGTCAAGTCGTCGGGGTGCTTTTCTAAATGCAAAAAACCTTCGTCTAGTTTTTGCAAATGTTCTTCGCTGGCGATTTGAAATACTTCCCGGAGTTCTTGGTCTTCTATCATATTTTCAACAACTAACAATTAACAACTAACAACTAACAACTAACAACTAACAATTAACAATTAACAACTAACAACTAACAATTAACAACTAACTCTTCCCCACCCACAATTACACTACTTTTTTCAGACTATCAGCAGCTTCGTTCAAATTGTGAGTTCCCATTTTTACCAGAGAAATTCCCTTAGCACTTTCAGCAACATCTCGGCTGAGGGAGTGCATGGAGTTGATTACTTGGTTAAGAGCGATCGCCTGTCGTTCGGTATTTTGATAAATCTGTTTATTTCTAATAAATAACTCTGAAACAACCTCTGTTACCCCCTGAAAACTTTCCGCAGATTCTCTAGCATTTTTCACCCCTGATTCTACAGTTTGTCTGCCTTTTTCGGTTACCGCCAAACTGGAATTAATAGAGCCCTGAATTTCTGGAATAATACCATTAATCTTCTCCGCAGCTTCCCTACTTCTATCTGCCAGTTGGCGAATTTCTTTTGCCACCACCGCAAACCCCTCTCCCTCTTTCCCCGCCCTGGATGCTTCCACAGCAGCATTGAGGGCTAACATATTAGTTTGCGTTGCTAAATCTCCCACCAACTTCGCCAACATAGAAATACTCCCAATTTGACTTGTTTGCTCTCCCATTCGTTTATTTTGTTGGGCAATACTTTCCATCGTTTCTCTGAAAATCAGCATTCTATCGAGAGTATTTTCAACTATTTTACTGCCTTCTTCAGCTAAAGTAAGTGCCTGTTGGGCGCAACTAGCAACTGCCTCTGCTTCCCTGGCTATTTCTTGAGAAGATTCCCCCAAAGTAGAGAGATTATCGGTGGTTCGATCTACTGCATGAGATTGCTGCTTTGAAATTGCTTCCTGTTCCTCCATAGTAACTAAAATGTCTTGGGATAAATTCGAGACTTTATAAATCAATCCTCGAATCAATTGGACTAATTTTTTTGCCTGCAACCATCCCACTATTACAATGGAAATTACCCCGAAAAAAACTAGAATATAGGCATTTTTTTTGAAAGAATTAACCGTGGCAAAAATAAGATTTTTAGGAGATTGATAAACCACTACTAAAAAGCGTTTTCGATTGAGAAAGCTCGGATAAATAGTTTGATAAGTCATTACATCTTTAGTCCCATTAAAAATATTACCTTCACCTCCTGAGAGAAGCTGAGTCGCAATTGGGAGGAGATAATCTTTACGGATATTTTCGTTAGTTTTTAAATCGAAACTCCAAGCTTTATTCTCATCTGGATGATATAAATAGTAACCTTGTTCGTCCACCATAAAAGCAGCGATCTCTTGTTCTCGATTGAGTTGTTTTAGCCGTTCGAACAAATAATTCGTTCTAACATTAGCAATTACAATTCCCTTTCTTTCTCCATTCTTAGAAAAAATTGGAGTGGCATAGCGAATAGTCGGTTTATAAGGAATTTCAATTTTTCCTAGTTCCTGATTTAAGCTTAAGCGCGAGACATAGATTTCTCCTACATTTAACTGCATAGTTTCATTAAAATAATCCCTATCTCCTTTATTTTGTAATTGTTCTCCCTCGATAACCTCAATAGTAGTACCTTGAGAATCTACCCTCACCATTTCATTGCCATTTTCATCCAAATAACGCAGCTGCATATACTCAGAACGAGCTTGCATCATTGATACAAATATTTGCTCTAATCGCTCTATCCAATCATCATAACTAGAGCCAGTTTCCATGTCTTTTCCCTTTCCCTCTCTTGCTCTGATAATTCCTCGAATTGGAGGTACTTTGCTCAGAAACAGAACATCATCGCTAATATGACCTAAAGAATTAACTATTTTTTCTGCACTGCTAGATGTCAGATGATTGAGCTTAGTTAAAGCTAAATCTCTTAAAGCATCCGTAGAAGTTGCAATGCCATACCCAGCAACTATAAATGCTGGAACCATCGTACATATTATTAGCAAAATTAGCAATTGATTCTGAATTTTTTTAAAGAATTGTTTCATATTTTTTTAGGTAATGGGTAATAGGTAATGGGTATAGCGTTTATCAAATGGGTCAGGTACATCTGCGATCCCCCTAAATCCCCCTTAAAAAGGGGGACTTTGAGTTTTTCTGGCTCCCCCCTTTTTAAGGGGGGCGGGGGGGGGATCGCTGTACTTCATAGATTCAAAAATTGCTATAATGGGTAATGGGGAAGATTGCAATTACCGCATTCCCCATTACCCATTAACAATTTTAAATCATAGATTTAAGGTTGCCCGCCGTTTCATTTAATTGTTGAGTGCTAACTTTAGTTTGAGCGATGCCGCTGGCACTTTCTTGGGCTGCTCTATTTAGAGAATTCATCGCATCGACTACTTGTTGAATGGCGATCGCCTGTTGTTTGGTATTAAGAGAAATTTGTTGGAGATTAACAGCAACATCATTAATAGCCCCCACAATATTCTCAACGGCCCTCGTTCCTTCTTCAGTTACTACTACCGTAGAATTAGTAGCACTCTGAATATCCATAATTAAAGCGCTAATTTTCTCAGCCGACTGCCTGCTTCGATCGGCTAATTTCCTAATTTCAGCAGCCACCACCCCAAACCCTTTTCCATGTTCTCCCGCCCGCACCGCTTCCACGGAAGCATTTAAAGCTAACATATTAGTTTGATTGGCTAAATCGCTCGCCGCATTAGTAATAGTAGAAATTTGATTTAGGTGTTCGCTCAAACGTTGAATTTGCCTTTGCACCTCTTTCATTTTTTCTTTTAAACTAATCTTATCGCTGACAATTTGTTCCTGAGTTAAAGTATTGCCGCTAGCTAAAAGTAAAACTCGATTTGCACCTTCCGATGCCGCTTGTGCTTGTTCGGCAGATTGTTGGGAAGAGGCCCCTAATTCATCCATGCTAGTAGTAGTTTGATTCACCGAAGAAGCTTGCTGCATAGCCACTCTTTCTTGCTCTTCTACCGTAATAGCAATTTCGTTAGCTGCAGTGGCGATCGCCGTAGCTTCTTGGTTCATTCTCCCCACAATAATTGAGATAATCCACAAACCGATCGCTAAGGCAAACACCAGAGATAAACCTGTAGAAATCCAAACCACTAATCGCAAATTATCTAAAGCTTCTTTTTGTTCGTTAACTCTCTCTTTAACGAGTTCTTCATTCCTATTTCTAATTATTTCTAAAAGAGTCACAATTTCGTTACTTAACTTTCGTTCGGAACCAAGGTTCCATTGTTCTATTGCCTCAGATGTTTTGTTTTCTTTGACTAATTGAATTAACTCTTGATTTCTCTCATTAATTTGATTAACTCTATCGAGAAGATTGTTAATATTATTTTTTTGAATATCATCTTCTATTAGAGTGTTTAAATTAGTAAATATTTCCCGAACAATTATCCAAGCTTTTTCGTAATCTCTGGCTATTTCTTCATCATTTACTAATAAGTATCCTCTTATTTCCCTAGACAGCTTTGAAATATTAAAAGATAGTCTGCCAACTAGGGCAGCAACATCTCTGGATTTATTGAGGTTATCTGTGATTTCTTTAGCATGGTAGGCTCTAATATTAACTATTATAGAAGAGACAATAGACAAAAAAACTGGTAACAAATATCCGGCAAAAATTAAAGTTCTTATTTTGGTCAGGTTATTGCCCATTATCTGCTTATTTCCTCTTACAATACTATCTCAGAAACCCGGTAATTCCGGCAAAACCGGGTTTCTTGAACTGCTCCCTACACTTGAGAATTCAAAAATTGAGCGGTTTCGCTCAATTTTTTAGTCCCTATTTGAGTTTGAGAAATCCCAATAGCATTTTCCTTAGCAGCAACGTTGAGGGCATTCATCGCCTCAACTACTTGTTGAATAGCAACAGCTTGCTCTTTTAGGGCGATCTCAATTTGTTTGGTACTCAATACCCCCTCATTTGCCGCCCGCGTCACCCCAGTAAATACCTCAGCAGTTTCCCTAGCAATTTTCTCTCCTTCAACCACATTAATATTTCCCTCCTGGATCGCTTTTACTGTTAAATTAATAGCCCCTTGAATTTCCGCAATTAAACTGTTAATTTCGTCCGCAGATAATTTACTTCGATCTGCCAATTTTCTAATTTCCTCCGCTACCACCGCAAACCCTTTTCCATATTCTCCCGCCCGCACTGCTTCGACGGAGGCATTAAGAGCTAACATATTAGTTTGGTTTGCTAAATCCCTTACCAAACCCACGATATTATTTATTCGATCGGTTTGCTCCCTCAACAGATCTACTTGGAGAGCGATCGCCCCTACTTTATTTTTCAATAAAGTCATTTTATCCAGGGAATTTTCCACCGCTTTAGTTCCCTCAAAAGCCAAACCTAATGTTTCCTTGGCACCCGCCGCCACCGAATTTCCTTGCTCTGCTGTAGCCTTAGAAGAAGCGTTCAACTCATCTATTGTAGTAGTAGTTTCATTAACTGCCGCCGCCTGTTTTTCAGCAGCTCTTTCTTGTTCTTCTGTAGCCCCTGCAATTTTATTTGAACTTTCGCTAATTGTATTTATCGTCTCCTTGACAGTGGCAACTATTGACTTGCTCAGATAATAACCAATTAGCGGTCCAATTAACAGAGCAATTATTACTAGCAAACTAAAAAAGACCAAGATTTTTTGGTAAACATTTCTGGCCTTTTCCCTTTCATCTTGCGCTATTTCAGACTGGAGATGCGTTAATTCTCTAAGTTTGGCAGTTACAGGATCTATTACTTCATATAAAGGACCGTCAAAAGCTTCTAATTTAGCTAAATTTTCTACCTCTAAAATTTTTTCTAGTTCCTCAATCTCGATATTAGCAGGACCGAACAATATTTCTGCTTCTCTGATGAGTTTCTTTTCTTCTGGGGCGAGAAATGTTTGTTTGTAAGCCTCCCAATTTTCATCTATTCTCTCCATGGCCTCTTTAATAGATTTCAAGGCTGCCTCTGGTTCTCTCATTCCCTCCCGAGTTTTGTTAACCTCATCTATAATTATTATTGCATAATCGTCCGATACCTTTTTTAACAATTCCAAAGGAATTAATCGGTCGTCATAGACAGTTTCAATTTGCCTCTCCATGCGCCATAATGAATAAGTAGAATATGCAACAATCGCGGATATTATTATCCCTGGAATGATGAAGAATCCACAGTAAATTTTCGTTGTTAATTTCATAAAATAGCTTTCAGGTAATGGTGCTAAATTAAAGACTTAAGCTCTAAAGCAGCTTCGTTCAGTTTTTGGATGCCTACCTTAGTTTGACTCAAACCGCTAGCAGTTTCTCTAGCTGCAGTATTCAGAGCATTCATCGCATCTACCACTTGTTTTACAGCGATCGCCTGCTGTTTTACATTCAAAGAAATTTGCTGGTTATTAACCACAACATTATTAACAGAATCGGACACTCCACTAAAAGCATCAGCCGTTTCTCTGGCAATTTCTACTCCCGACTTAACGGTTTTTGTACCCTCTTCTGTTGCCATAACTGTCGAATTAAAAGCCGTCTGAATATCCGCAACTAAAACATTAATTCTCTCAGCCGATTTTCGGCTTTCATCTGCCAATTTCCTAATTTCAGAAGCCACCACCGCAAAGCCTTTTCCATGTTCTCCCGCCCGCACGGCCTCCACGGCAGCATTAAGGGCTAACATATTAGTTTGGGAAGCTAAATCGCTTACCAAAGTAGAGATATTACCAATTTGATTAGTTTGCTCGCTCAAACGGATAATTTGTTGGGCGATCGCCCCTACCTTTTCATTCAAAGAAGCCATACCTTCTAAAGTATTATTAACTGCGCTACTTCCCCCTTTAGCTAAAGTTAAAGCTTGTCTGGCTGCAGCCGCAGCCGCCTCCGCTTGTTCCGCACTTGCTTGAGAAGACGCGCTTAATTCATCCATCGTTGTCGTCGTTTGATTCACAGAAGCAGCTTGCTCGGAAGCCGTCCTTTCTTGTTCTTCTATCGTGGCAGAAATTTCCGTAGCAGAATCGGCTATTTTTTGTACTACTCCCTCGATGGTTCCGCTAATTCTGAAAGCAATGTTTAATGCCACGGTAATAGAAATAAAAATTAACAGTAACGAACCTAAAATCAAACACCACAATAACCAGGTTAAATTCTTCTTTGCTTCCTTGGTTTCTTCCCCCAACAATCTCCGCTCTTCCCGAGAAAATTCTTCGCTCAGTCTTTCAAACTCATCAACATATTTTTTACCGTTTTCCGTATTAAATTTAGCTATAGCAGAGTCTTGGTTCCCCTCTTTTAGTAATTGAATAGCCTCTAGTGCAAAAACATTGAAACTATTTTTAACCTCTCTCATTCGCTCCAAACGTTGTTTTTGGTCCTGCTTAACGATCGATTGCTCTGCCCTTTCAATCCCTTCATCAAATAAAAGGGAAGCAGCATTATATTCAGCAATTAATTTTTCATCCCTAACTGCTAGATAGCCATTAAAACTCCTGGCCATCCTCTCCCCAGCTACAGTAGTTTGATTGACATCTATAATCACATCTTGTACTCTCTCCACTTCTTGAAAAGTATCGAATACTTTCCTGGCAGTCCAGTTCGTAAAGCCCGCTAGTCCCAAAAAAAAAGCTACCGGAAAAGCATAGCCTATTAACAAACGTTCTCTCAGTTTTAATTTTTCAAGCATCTTTATTAATTGTTAATTGTTAATTGAAGTATCCCAGAAACCCGGTTTTTTTAAAAAACCGGGTTTCTTGAGTTTTTCAAATCGGTTTTCTTGGGTTTTCAGTTTTTCCAAAAAACCTAGTCTCTTGGGTTATGCCCCATTCCCCATTCCCCATTCCCCATTCCCTCAAATATACTCTTCGATCGCCAACCCACCCTGCATCATAATTTTGGGCAAATCTACAATACTCATCATTTTATTCCCGTACTTAGCAGTACCTATTAAATATTCTTCGTGGCTGTTAGCAGAATGCACCGCCGCCGGAATAGCTTTCATGTCTGAAGGGTTTAAATACATAACATCAAAAACCTCCTCAACGATCGCCCCCGCCACCAGCTCTCCTACCTCTATTATCATCGCCTTACAAAAACTTTCTACTTTCCTAATTGGCAGATTCAAAACGCCGCGAATATCCACTAAAGTAACTATTTCCCCCCGGAGATTCATATTACCAACAATGCGAGAGGGAGTACAAGGAATTGGAGTTATTTTCTGAACGTCAGTAAATTCGCGCACTACCTCCAAATTTATGCCAAAATATTCCTCGTTTAAACCGATAACAGCTAGGGGCATCAAACCAGTAAAATCTTCCCCAAAAGTTGGCTCCCTTAAACTTTTTGCTCTCTCGCGAAAAACAGCTCTTTCTTCTGGCGAAACCTTGGCAGCAAACAAAAAAGATTTTTTCTTATCCAGAGGAATCTTTTTATCCAGAGGTTCTTTTTCCTCTTGGTTATCTTCCTTCAAATTTGGCATTTCTAAATAGCGAATTAGATGTTGACTCGACAGCAACATCACAATATCATCTTCCACCCTCGCAACCCCCGCCACAAAGCGTTCCCGTAGCGTTGCAGATGCAATATCGCTCTCAACCTCCTCTCCAACATCCCCATAAAGCTCTTTACTTATGGACTTAGAGGGAATATTTTTTATCTCGAAAACTTCGCTAACAATAATCCCAATTTGCTCGTTTTTTTCAGAAACCCGGTTTTTTGAAAAAACCGGGTTTCTGGGATTTGAAAAAACCGGGTTTCCTGGGTTTGAAGGGTTTCTTGGATTTGAAAAAACCGGGTTTCTTGAATCGTGCAACTCTAGTACGATAACGCTATCTGTTAAGGAATATTCTTGAGGTTCGTATCCCAAGCAGATATTAACATCAACCATGGGTAAAATATCTCCCCGAAGGTCGATAACCCCAACAATAATAGGTGGAGTTTGGGCGATCGCCGTCACCTCTGGCAGCAAAAAAATTTCCTTAACCGAGAGCGCTTCCACCCCATAAAGCGCCCCCTTCACCGAGAATAGCAGATATGGCAGATTTTCCATTCTTTTCTCAATTATTTTTAATTTTTGATTTGCGATTACTCATTATCAAAACAGTGTACCCTAATTTTTTAATAACAACTGCTTTAAGTATTTAATAAAGTCTGATGCTGCGATTTCACCCCGATATTCTACAAGAGCATTTTCTGGCAACTTTTTTAGTAATTCCAAAGCAGTATTTTTCATCTTTCTCGCTCTCATAGTCTGCCCCTCGTTCTCATAAATATCTGCCAATTCCACATAAGCAGATATCGACGAAGGGCAAAGATAGATAATTCTTTTTAATAAGGTCTTTGCTTTTTCTCTTTCTCCTCTTTCTTCAGCAATATGCACCAATAAATAATAAGGATTAACTGAAAAATTCTCTACTTCTATCGCTTTTTTACAATACAATTCAGCGCGATCGTACTCCCCTAAATTAGCATAAATTTGAGCTATCAGGCAATAAGCATCATAATTTTGGGAATCTGATTCTAGCGCTTTTTCTGCCTTTTCAATAGCCCCAACGTATTGTTTCTGCTTAAATAAAGTTTCAGCCTCAGCCAAAACACTCTCGGGAGCGCTCTTTTTTGTAACTTCTCCCGTTACCATTCTCGGAATAATTAGTTCTTTTTCTTTTTGGTAACTCTCGCTATAATTACCCGATTTTATTTTTATTGGTGGCATAGCAGAAGATAAAAAAATATTGCTTTTTTTTCTAGTTTTATCCTCGGCTCTATCCTGAAATTCTCTTTGAAATTTCAACCATCGATCTTCAACATTTTCTGAGTTTTCTTCCCTGCTTTTTTGATAAACCAAAGATTCTGGAAAAATTCTCACCTTAAATCCAGCCAGATTTTGACCGTGAAGTTCCGCATGGGCTGTTATTAAATAGCCTTCCGACCTCAAAGCTTCATAAAATTTTCCGAGCGCTAATGAAATCTGCTCTGGCTTAAAGTAAACAAACACATTTCGACATACTATTAAATCTAGATTATCCGGAAAATCATCTTGTACTAAATTATGCTTGCAAAACTTAACCATTTTCCGAATTTCATCATCAATTTTCCACTCCCCTTTTATCTTTTCAAAATAAAGATTTTTTCGGGAACTATCTAATTGCCTAAACGACCAAGAACTATAAATACCTTTCTCTGCTTTTTCCAAAACTACTTCATTGATATCGGTTCCTAAAATAAAAATCTTCCAATCTTGCCAGTCCGGAATCAATTCTCTAACCAATATTGCCAAAGAATAAGGCTCTTCACCCGTCGAACATCCCGCACTCCAAAGTCGTAATGTTTTGCTCTTTGATAAACGTTTTTGGGCGATCGATTCGGGTAGCAATACGTTTTGTAGTAAATTAATTTGTCCGCGATCGCGAAAAAAATAAGTTTCTGTCGTTGTTAAATTAATTATCAGTTTTTCCCATTCTGACTTTCCCGCTGCCGTCTGGCTCTTCAATAGCTGATAATACTCTTCGGAATTGGCAATTTTTAAGCTTTTCATCCTCCCTAAAATTTTCTGACTTAAATTACCCAAATCTTGCGCTCGTATTTGCAACCCAGTTTCCTTGGCGATCGTCTTACTAAATAATTCTAATAAAGATGTTTTCATATTCTCTTTTTATAGGGAATAGGGAATAGGGAATGGAGAGATGGATTTTGAAGAAAAAAAAACGAAAAACAGTAAGTCTTTGATTTTTTTCCCCGTTAAGAGTTCCCCGTTCCCCGTTCCCTTCTTTTGACCTCAAGCAGGATAAATGCGCAAGCGTCGGTTTGGTTCATCACCAAAACTAGCAGACTTTAAGCGGTAATGTTCCACCAACTCGTGCTGCATTTTACGCACCTTTGAAGAACGCGGTAAAAGTTCCACAGGTTGCCCCTTAGGAATCACAATTTGTTCCACCGCCAAACGAGCTTCCTCCAAAGCCTCAATCTCATCTTCCGAACCTTGATTAGCAAATAAACTCAACGCAGCAAACTCGGGAGTGCTAAGCTCCTCCATATCTAACAACCGTCGCAGAGCCTTAGCTACTTCAGGAAGAGAGTTATTTTTGATAACATGAATCGGGACGTGACGAGTTTTAGCCAGATGGCGCAACTTCGATTGTTTGCGAGTATGCGAGCGCAAAGTCATCACCACATCAGCGCTATCAATATCCTTAGTCAAGACCACCGGCAAACCAAAAGTAGCGATCGCCTGTTCTATGTGTTGGCGAGCGATCGCGTAAGGATAAACGTGCAAAGGCAAATCCTCACCGTTCGGGCCCCTCGACTCTGAAGGCCCTGCCATCGACAAAGACTCGTTCAACATCTGCTCGAAAGACTGGCGATCGTTCGGAGAACTCTCCACCGCCCCTCTCGACATCCCACCCCCTGCAGGCAAAGGCATCATATAACCAGAAGCCCGCAGGCCACCATTACCACAGTCGGTAACAGGCAGGTTATTACGGTCAGTAACAGGCAGGATGCCCGTTCTACCAGCCGATCCCTTCACAGATTCTCCCAAAGTCTGGCTCCTCGTCGTCGTGCCGTTGGCCAGCTCCTGAGTAATTCTGACCTCACCCGTCTCGGTGGTAGTTCGCACCTGAAGAGTCGGTTGACGACCCCGCAAGAAAGCATCCACAGTAGCCGCCACATCTTCGTGAACGATCCAGCGCTGCCTTTCCCACATCTCCACGGCAACTTCAAAAGTAGGCGGCCCCTTCCGTTCCAAAACCGTCTTCTGAGAACCACGCCGCCGGGCCTCATCATCTCCCAGAGTTACCGCCTGCACCCCCCCAACCAAATCTGCCAAAGTCGGGTTCTTCAACAAATTTTCAATTTGATTTCCGTGAGCGGTACCCACCAGCATCACTCCTCGTTCCGCGATCGTGCGAGCTGCCATCGCCTCCAACTCCGTACCGATCTCGTCAATGACAATTACTTCTGGCATATGATTTTCCACCGCCTCGATCATCACCTGATGCTGCAACTCCGGACGGGCCACTTGCATCCGGCGAGCCCGACCGATGGCCGGGTGAGGGATATCTCCATCCCCAGCAATCTCGTTCGAGGTATCGATAATTACCACCCGTTTTTCTAATTCATCGGCCAGAACCCTGGCAATTTCTCGCAAAGCAGTAGTTTTGCCCACCCCGGGCCTGCCCAACAACAAAATCGACCGACCGGTCTCCACCAAGTCGCGGATGCTGCCAATTGTCCCAAACACTGCCCTACCGACGCGGCAGGTTAAACCGATAATTTCCCCAGTGCGGTTGCGGATGGCACTAATGCGGTGGAGGGTTTGTTCGATACCAGCGCGATTGTCGCTGCTAAAATGACCAACTCGTTCTATGGAATATCTGAGATCGTCCCGGGAAATAGGTCTGTCGCACAGGTATTCGGCTCGATCTGGAAAGCGGGCCTCTGGAAGGCGGCCCAAATCCATCACAATTTCAATCGAACTGTTTCGCTGGGAATGTTTTTCTAAAGGCCGTCTGATTTGTTCCGGCAGAATTTCTAGTAACTTGTTGAGGTCGTCTGTAATTTTCACGATCTGCTATAGTCGTTTTATTCGGTAGTTTAAAAGTCGAAAGGTTGGGCGAACAGAACTTGCCTGCTACGAAAAACCCCGCACCCTTCTTTTGATTTGAGAAACTAAGGAATCTGCTTTGCTCGCAGCTTCCCAGAGAAGTTCCTCTACTGTTTCTAGCTCTATCGAGCTAAAGTTGCCGTCGCTCTGGAGAATGGCTTCTAACTCGGTTTGGTATGAGTGCATTTTTTCTAGTTTTTCCAAAATTGGAGACAACAAAACGCGGGCGTAGCTACCGTAAGCTACACCAGCAACAAAATCTGACCTTCTTGTTTTTGAGTTTCTTTTGTCAGAGAGCAAACCAGCACTCGCTAGTTTCTCAACCGTGCGATCGTTCGTGCCCCCTGCCAGTTGTATGTATCCCGGTAGGCATGCAGCTAGGACTTTTTGGCTCAGTTTTACCGCCGCATTTGTAGTGCCGACTCCTAAATCGCCGCTCATGGGCCGACCGTCAGTTTGCCAAATTAGGGCACAGGGCAAAGGAGAGATGATTTCGTAAAGTTTGCGAAGATATTCGATTAGTCCCGGGCCATCAGTACAGCTAATGGCCACTAATTTAAGTCGCCCTACCCACGGTCTGACGCTCTGCCAAAGGCGTTTGAAATCTTTTTCTCTGCCTATTTGGGTATGGATCTCTATGGCATCGACTCCTGTTTCTAATACCATAGGGGCCACCGCTTCGGGAGTGGAGACATAAGAACGGGCATAAATTAGTTCCCTGGGGCAGGCAGGCAAACATCTACCGCAACCATAACAACGTTCTTCGATTACGCCGGTGAAGTTAAGACCGCTGAAAGTTATGGCCTCGGCAGGACATACTTTTTCGCAAGGTCGCCAGCAATCAGTGGGGCAAGCTGCTGGGTTAAATTCGGCTTTGCGAAAATGGGGATCTTCTCCGTCGTTGAAGCTGACCATTAGCCAGGGTCGCCCTTGGAAGCCAAACCCACGATTTTGAGCTCTACTTCCTAAATCTTGGGCCAGTTGTAGGGCTTCTCGGGCAGCAGCGATCGCCGCCGGATCTGCCGCTACATCTATGCAGTCCGCACCAGCTAGGGCATAGACCAACGTCAGATTCCGAACAGCAGGCAGGTGTTGGAAACTGGCTCCGCAAATTAGTTTGAACCAGTGGCCTTCTTTTAGAGAGTTTAAGGGATAGTAGCCTTTTGTCACGCTTATATGCTAGCGCTTTGAACTAAAATTTGTCATACCCATCCTCGCCGATGGGTGCATCTCAATCTGGGGAATGGGGAAAGGGTGGGGAGTGTGGGATTGCCAACTGGTTCGATTCAACCCGTCAGTTTTACTGTACGAATCTTTCCCCCCACACTTCCCCCTCCTCCCACCCTTCCCTACTCTAGATGCACCCAACTACTTTTAAGCAGAAACTAATGCTTCTTCTAGAGGGGTCCATCTTACATAGCGATCGCCCCCCATTTCTACTACCAGTTTTACTTTTGGTTCTATCGTTGGTAAAACTGTCAAATACTCTATTTCTTGACGAGATAGGATTTGGCCTTCGATAATCCACAAAACCAATCCCTTCGCTTTAGGAGGTAATTGCTCCAGTCGATAGTTCAGCACTGGTGGGACATAATACACATAGCCGACCGCTGCACCGCTGCCCACAGTTTTTTTACCCAAGTGGGGCGGACGGACTCCATGCACTCCAGTCAGGTACATGGCCAAATCTCCCAACCCCCTAGCAGTAATATTATGGGTGACATAGCCCGCCGCCCTCAAGCGACGCTGGTAACGTCCTTCAAATCCACCCTCCAAGGGGACATATAGGGCCAGAGAACCAGACTTCTCTAAATCCCTAATCATCCCCCGGCCAGTTGTAATCAGTGCCATAAGTTAAATTTGCTAAATTGCTCGAATTATCAATTTAGTTCTAAATTATAGTCCTCCTTTTCCTACTTATCCCAGGGCCAGAGCGAGAGAATTTTTTTTTGAAAAAAGGCTAGACAACTGCCAACAAATCGGATATGATGAAAAAATGTCATAAAAAAGTAGGGATTTTTCCCCTCCTACACTCTGGCATCCCCATTAAAAGTCCACTTAATAAGGACTTTTTCAGTATAATTACTCAGTAGGTATGCATGCCAGTAAAAATTGGAAAATTAGTCCAATTCTTCGATGTGCTTCTTCGATCTGCAATCAGTCCAATTGTTTAAAAGTAGAAAGTGGCCCAGATTAAATAAGTAAAGATAATAAGCAGAAAATTTTTTCAATTAAAACCCTAAAGACTTTTTTCTGTGATAAAATTTTCTCAAGTTATCTGCTTGCTGTGCTAAACTAACCCAAATAAGGTAAAAAGTAAGAAGACTAGCAGACTAGCAGATAAAAGAAGTAGGAAAAAAATCGGATACTGAGTAGTTCGCTACTCAAGTCCTTATGGTTAGTGGCAACCAAATGCCAACTATTAGCTTTTTTGCCAGCTTTTTTTGTAGGTAAAGGGCCAGAATATGATGATATTATCCCTTTGCCGCAAAAAGAAAATCGGCGCGACTGCCTTCAACAAAACTGAAGAGCTTTTTTCTCAGAAGGCGGATAGGTGCTGGTGGCAGTTAATGTCTAGCTACCAAAAACCGACTCCAAGCTACTTCAAAGTTAGCACCTGCAAGAAATTAAAAATGCAGGTGTAGTAATCGTGTCAGATCGTAGGTAGAAAAATCGCAGGTAAAAAAAAGGGAGCTTTCCCGGCTGCGAGCGTTGGATAAATCAAGGATTTATCCAACGCCAATCCAGAAACTTGTAGTGCGCAAACAAAAGGAGATACAATGTCACTCGGTATCCTTGGCACCAAAGTAGGCATGACACAAGTGTTTGACGCTGAAACAGGTATAGCAATTCCTGTAACAGTGATCCAAGCAGGGCCATGCAAAGTAACTCAAATTAAAACCGAACCAACCGATGGCTACATAGCCATTCAATTAGGTTATGGCGAAGTAAAAAACAAAACTCGCAAATTAAATACAAAACAACCAAAAGAAGTCAACAAATACTTGACCAACCCAGAAATAGGGCATTTAGAAAAATCAGGGGGAACCCCTCTGCGCCACCTGCGCGAATATCTCGTAGAAGACACGAGTAGCTTTGAATTAGGAAACGAAATCAAAGTAGATATATTTGAAGCTGGTCAACTGGTAGATGTCAGCGGAACCAGTATCGGAAAAGGGTTTGCCGGCTATCAAAAACGGCATAACTTCAGACGGGGGCCAATGTCTCACGGTTCAAAAAACCATCGCTTGCCAGGTTCGACAGGCCCGGGTTCGACTCCGGGAAGGATTTATCCAGGGAAAAAAATGGCAGGACGTTTGGGAGGTAAAAAAATCACAACGCGCCAATTAAAAGTAGTGCGAATAGACCAAGAACGAAACCTATTAATGATTAAAGGAACCGTGCCAGGAAAACCAGGCAGTTTGGTAAGTATTGCTCCAACTAACAAAGTTGGAAAAAAATAAGTTAATAGGTAAGAGGTAATGGGTAAGAGGTAATGGGTAAGAAGTAATGGGTAAAATCAAAAAATAATTCCCAATTCCCAATTGCCAATTCCCAATTCCCAAAAAAGTTAAAATCGCCAAAGGAACGAACTCGCTATGGTTAATTTTGTAGTAAAAAACTGGGAAGGGGAAGAAGCAGGACAGGCAACATTAGAACTACGAGTTGCTAAAGAAGAAAATGCCTCTCATATAGTTCATAGAAGCCTAAGATTGCATGAGGCAAATAGCCGTCAAGGAACGGCCAGTGCAAAGACAAGGGCAGAAGTAAGGGGAGGCGGTCGCAAACCTTGGCGACAAAAAGGAACCGGCAGGGCAAGGGCAGGATCGATCCGATCGCCCCTCTGGCGCGGCGGTGGCGTAATCTTCGGTCCGAAACCGAGAGATTATTCCCATAAAATCAACAAAAAAGAAAAGCGTTTGGCATTGCGAACAGCTCTGATGAGTCGGTCTGAAGATTCGATCGTAGTAGAAGAGTTTGCCGATAAACTACCGAGACCGAAAACCAAAGAATTAACAAATGCAATGGAGCGTTGGGGAGTAAAGGCAGATGAAAAAGTATTGTTAATCCTATCGGAGAAACAAGAAAACGTTTATTTGTCAGGCCGCAACATAGCTAATATGAAAATAATTTTAAGCACCCACTTAAATATTTACGACATATTAGCCGCAGATAAAATAGTGACAACACCAACTGGACTGGAGAAAATTCAGGAGGTTTACAATGGCTAAATATAAAGAACGGGACTTAGCAGACTTAATCAAACGTCCCGTAGTAACAGAAAAAGCTACGAGGATCATGGAGTTAGAGCAATTCACCTTTGATGTAGCTCCCAGGGCGACCAAGCCTAAAATTAAAGCGGCGATCGAACAACTTTACGATGTAAAAGTGATAGGCATCAATACCCAAAACCTGCCTCGCAAAAAAAAGAGAGTTGGTAAATTCATAGGGTATAAGCCTTGTTATAAAAGGGCGATCGTTACCCTGGAAAATGGAGAACCGCTTAGAAAGATTCTCTTCCCTGAGTTATAATCGGTTAGTTAATTGTTAGTAGTTAATGGTTAAAAAACGATAGCGTTGTTAACAGCAGACCGCTAACAACTAAAAACTAACAAGATGTAAACCTATTAAGCAACTAAGCTAAAATCAATCATGGGCATACGTTCTTATCGACCATACACTCCTAGCACCAGGGAACGCAGCGTCTCTGACTTTAGTGAAATTACGAAAAAAGAGCCGGAAAAATCTCTGGTAACATCTAAACACAGAGCCAAAGGTCGCAACAATCGCGGCGTAATAACCTGTCGTCACCGAGGAGGGGGTCATAAAAAACTCTATCGAATCATCGACTTTCGTCGCGACAAACACGACATCCCGGCAAAAGTAGCAGCCATAGAATACGATCCCAACCGCAATGCGAGAATCGCCCTACTGTTCTATCAAGATGGAGAAAAGCGTTATATTCTTCATCCAGTGGGCTTACAAGTAGGTGCAACTATAAGCGCGGGAATCAATGCCTCCATAGACATAGGCAATGCCTTGCCCCTAGAGCGCATCCCCTTGGGCACGCAGATACACAATGTAGAGCTAAGTTCGGGAAAGGGCGGACAGATAGTTAGAGCTGCGGGAGC
Organism: uncultured bacterium; assembly: GCA_964609515.1. Lineage (GTDB taxonomy): Bacteria > Cyanobacteriota > Cyanobacteriia > Cyanobacteriales > Microcoleaceae > CALKCV01. The sequence goes on from CAZSTZ010000005.1 coordinate 39,074, forward strand.
ATCTGCTCAGGTAGTAGCCAAAGAGGGAGAATATGTAACAGTCAAGTTACCATCTGGGGAGAGAAGGAAAGTGAGAGCAAGTTGCTACGCGACTATAGGTCAAGTAGGCAATACAGATGCTAGAAACATAAGCTTAGGAAAAGCAGGCCGCAATCGCTGGAAAGGTCGTAGACCTACAGTAAGGGGAAGCGTGATGAACCCTGTAGATCACCCTCATGGAGGTGGCGAAGGAAGGGCTCCCATTGGCAGAAGCGGACCGATGACACCTTGGGGCAAACCAGCTTTAGGTGTGAAGACTCGTAAGAAGAAAAAACGTAGCGATAGCTTAATCGTTCAACGCCGTCGTAAGTCTTCCAAACGCAGTAAGGGCGGCCGTCAAAGTTAAATTTTGGTAATTGCTAATGGTAAAAAAAGCAATTAATCAAGAACGCAATTAACAGGCGTCTCGCCTGTATACCAACTAATAGCTAAGAAAACCATGTCTAGATCGTTAAAAAAAGGACCTTTTATAGCCGATAGTCTCCTGACAAAAATTGAAGCGTTAAACACCAAAGGCGAAAAACAAGTGATTAAAACTTGGTCGCGAGCTTCAACAATTCTGCCATTAATGGTCGGTCACACGATCGCAGTTCATAACGGACACCAGCACGTTCCCATTTTTATCTCAGAACAAATGGTGGGGCATAAATTGGGAGAATTTGCTCCGACGAGAACCTTTAGAGGTCATACTAAAGATAAAAAATCCAAACGCTAAGTAAGTAAATAGTGCTGTCGAATAAAAATCCTGGCTTAGTTTAACCATTTCGATTAAACGAATTGAGTAAGAAATTAAAATCGATGCCAAGAGCGATCGAATCAAGGATAGGAGAAAAAGATGCCCAAAGTAGTAGATACAACAAATGAAGTAAAAGCGGTAGCTCGTTATATTCGGATGTCTCCCTATAAAGTGCGACGAGTTCTCGACCAAATACGAGGAATTTCTTATCGCGAGGCATTAATTATACTCGAATTTATGCCCTACCGTTCCTGCGATCCAGTCAGAAAAGTGCTGCGTTCCGCAGCAGCAAACGCCGAACATAATTTAGGAGTAAACCCTGCAAGTTTAATAATATCCAAAGCCTTTGCAGATGGAGGGCCTTGTTTGCCTCGCTACAGACCGCGAGCTCAAGGCCGTGCCTACAGAATTCGCAAACCAACTTGCCATATCACCGTAGCAGTTGCTCCTTTAGTAGAAGAATAAAGTAGAAGGAGAAAATAGTAGAAGAATAAAAAAACTAAATTATCTTCTAGCAACTTAAGACATTATTACCTAACCAAAGCATAAAGAAATGGGACAAAAAATACATCCAATTGGTTTTAGACTCGGCATTACCCAAGAACATCGTTCTCGATGGTATGCCGATCCTAAAAACTACCCACAGCTATGTCAGGAAGATTACAAAATTCGTCAATACGTCAAGAAAAACTTGGCAAATGCAGGCATATCTCAAGTAAGGATAGAACGAAAAGCAGACCAGATTGATTTAGAAATTCGCACTGCCAGACCAGGAGTTGTAGTAGGAAGAGGCGGTCAAGGAATTGAAAGTTTACGAGTAGGACTGCAACAAGAATTAGACGGCCATCGCCAAATTAGGATTAACGTAGTAGAAGTAGCAAAAGTAGATGCAGATGCTACGTTAATTGGCGAATATATCGCTCAACAATTAGAGCGAAGAGTTTCCTTTCGTAGAGTTGTACGTCAAGCAATTACTAGAGCCCAAAAAGCAGGAGTCGAAGGCATCAAAATCCAAGTCAGCGGTCGAGTAAATGGAGCAGAAATCGCTCGTACCGAAGCAACCAGGGAAGGTAGCGTTCCCCTGCACACCTTAAGGGCAGATCTGGACTACGCATACTGTACCGCTCAAACTATTTACGGCATTCTTGGGATTAAAGTTTGGGTCTTTAAAGGGGAAATTATTCCCGGTCAAGAAGAAGCAGCGGCAGGGGCGGTACGTCAACCTACTAAGCGACGTCAACAAAAACGTCGCCAACAATATGAAGACCGCTAAAAAGTAGGTCAGAGGTTTGAGGTCAGAGGTCAGAGGTCAGCGCTCGGTAGGAGGTCAGACAAAAAATATTTTTTGACCAGTTCCCAGGCAAAACTAACTAAGTAAAACCCAGAAGCGAACCAGCAGTAATCTCATGTTAAGTCCTAAAAGAACAAAATTCCGCAAACAACAGCGCGGACGAATGAAAGGTCAAGCAACCCGAGGCAATACAATCAGCTTCGGCGAATTTGCTCTCCAAGCATTAGAACCTGCTTGGATTAACTCTCGTCAAATAGAGGCCGCCCGTCGTGCGATGACTCGTTATCTTCGTCGTGGTGGGAAAATTTGGATTCGGATTTTTCCAGATAAACCCGTAACCATGCGACCCGCAGAAACCCGTATGGGTTCTGGTAAAGGTGCCCCCGAATATTGGGTTGCAGTTGTAAAGCCCGGGCGCATTATGTTTGAAATTGGGGGCGTTTCTGAAGATGTGGCCAAAGAAGCTATGCGTTTGGCTTCTTTTAAATTACCGATTAAAACAAAGTTCATTACTAAAGAAGGAGAATAGTAAACTTATGGCTTTTCCCAAGATTGAAGATGCTAGAAATTTAAACGATGAAGAAGTGGCATCAGAAATTTTAGAAGCTAAGAAAAAACTTCTCGAACTCCGCTTGTTAAAAGCTACTGGAAGATTAGAGAAGCCCCATGAATTCAAACATACTCGTCATCGGATAGCCCAATTGATGACTGTAGAAAAAGAACGAGAATTAGCAGCTTTGAAAAATTCTGATGCCTCCGGGCCAGAGCCAGCCAATGCTGTAGAGACTAGCTCTGAAACAGAAACTAACAGCTAGGTTGAAAATACCGAAGTATTAAATGATGTGTGGGTGGTAAAAAAGTAGCGATCGCTTTCCTTTTTAAATTACCTATTACCCATTACCGATTACCCATTACCAAAAAGAGGTATTTATGGCAGTAAAAGAAAGAGTTGGTGTAGTTGTCAGCAATAAAATGCAAAAAACAGTGGTGGTAGCTGTAGAAAACCGCGCCTCTCACCCAAAATACGGGAAAATTGTGGTTAGAACCAAAAAATATAAAGCTCACGATGAAGACAATAAGTGTCAAGAAGGAGATAGAGTCAGAATTAGAGAAACTCGTCCCCTGAGCAAGACTAAACGTTGGACAATTGCAGAAATTATCACTTCTTCAACTTAAGTAGGGCTAAACTACCTAGCTAAAACAAAAGGGTTAAGTAAAGAAAAACGGCTGAAAAAGCTGTAGAAGCTAGTCCAGCCAACGTCTGATAGCTAAAAAAACATAGCTAAAAAAATCTACCCAAAAAATAACACCGATGATTCAAGCTCAGACCATACTGAATGTTGCCGATAATAGTGGGGCCCGCAAGTTAATGTGCATCCGCGTATTAGGCGGGGGAAACCGTCGATACGCCGGTATAGGGGATCAAATTATCGCAGTAGTAAAAGACGCTACTCCCAATATGGGCGTCAAAAGGTCCGATGTAGTTAGGGCAGTAATAGTCCGCACTCGTAAAGGACTGCGTCGCGAAAGCGGCATGAGCATTCGTTTTGATGACAATGCAGCAGTGATTATTAACCCAGAGGGCAATCCCAGAGGAACCCGCGTTTTCGGTCCCGTAGCCCGCGAGCTTAGGGACAGAAATTATACTAAAATCGTTTCCCTAGCACCGGAGGTACTCTAATGGCTTGGAAAAAAAAGGTTAAGTTAACCGCTAATGGAAAACCAGTAAGCTATAAAATGCACGTCAAAAAAGGCGACACCGTGCAAATAATTTCGGGTAAAGATAAGGGCAAAGTAGGTGAAATTCTGAAAGTATTGCCTAAATCCAGCAAAGTAGTGGTCAAAGATGTTAACTTGAGAACTAAACACGTCAAACCTCAAATGGAAGGAGAATCCGGTAAAATTGTTACCTTTGAGGCTCCAATCCATAGTTCTAACGTGATGCTCTATTCCACGAAAGAAAATGTAGCTAGTCGTATTTGCTACACCTTTACCGAAGAGGGTCGCAAAGTGCGGCAGCTCAAGAAAACAGGCGAAAACCTGGATTAATCAGAGGCAATCAAGCAGTTTTAGCAGTTGAAAATACTGGAGAATTGCTGAATTACGAAAGAGTAAGAGAAGTAGGAAATATGGCAGACAAACTAAAAAATCTTTACCTGGAAAAAATAGTTCCAAAACTGATGGAGGAGTTTAAATATACTAATATCCATCAGGTGCCTAAATTGGTAAAAGTTACCGTGAACCGGGGTTTAGGCGAAGCATCTCAAAATGCTAAAGCACTAGACTCATCTATCAAAGAAATAGCCACTATTACTGGTCAAAAACCAGTAGTAACGCGGGCAACAAAAGCGATCGCAGGCTTTAAGCTCCGCAAAGGAATGCCAGTAGGAGTTATGGTAACTTTGCGCTCCGAGCGGATGTATGCCTTTTTAGATAGATTGATCGATTTAGCATTGCCTAGAATTAGAGACTTTCGGGGTGTAAGTCCTAAGAGCTTTGACGGACGCGGCAACTATAGCTTAGGCATAAAAGAACAGCTAATTTTTCCCGAGATAGACTACGATACTATCGACCAAATTCGGGGCATGGACATTTCAATTATTACGACAGCCAACACCGACAATGAAGGCCGCGCCTTGTTAAAAGAAATGGGTATGCCCTTCCGCAGCTAACATCAGAACTAGGAGAGAAAAAAGGAAAAATGGCGGCTAACGATACCATAGCAGATCTGCTCACGCGCATTCGCAATTCTTGCATGGCACAGCATTCAAGCACAAAAGTTCCAGCTACAAAAATGACTCGCAATATTGCCAAAGTCTTAAAAGAAGAAGGCTTTATTGGTGAATTTGAAGTTACTGGAGAAGGAATCAAACAGTATTTGGTGATTTCTTTGAAGTACAAAGGTAAAAATCGCCAACCCATCATTAGGCATATTCAGCGCATAAGCAAACCGGGGTTGCGAGTTTACAAAAATCGTAAAGAATTACCAAAAGTTTTAGGTGGAATTGGAATTGCGATTATTTCCACATCTAGCGGGATTATGACAGACAAAGAAGCTCGACGCCGAGGTATAGGAGGCGAAGTGCTTTGTTATGTTTGGTAAGGGTAATGGGAAATTAAGTAAAGAAAAAAACGTTAACAAGTCCCAATTGTGGAGCATCTTTTCAAAAACAGCAACTTAAATTAACAATTAGCAAAAAGCGATAATTGTTATAGATGCACCCCCTCCCATTTTTTTGTTTTCGAGCGCTGTCATTTTCCCACCCAAGTTCCGAAAACTAACCATTAACAAACACAAGCGAAATATGTCTCGAATTGGTAAACTTCCGATTACAATCCCTAATCATGTTACCGTCACCATTGACGGTCAAGCAGTAGCGGTAAAAGGGCCTAAGGGCGAACTTTCTAGAGTATTGCCACTAGAAATTGCCCTGACTCAGGAAGGAGAAACTTTGGTTGTCAAACCAAAGAATGATTCCCGTAAGGCCCGGCAGCGCTACGGTTTATGTCGAACTCTGGTGGCCAACATGGTCGAAGGAGTTTCTAAAGGCTTCGAACGACGCTTAGAAATTCAAGGAGTCGGTTATAGGGCTCAGGTTCAAGGCCGTAACCTAATTTTAAATGTGGGTAACAGCAATCCAGTGGAAATGCCAGCTCCAGAGGGCATCAATATTGCTGTAGAAAATAACACTAATGTCATAGTAAGCGGCATCAATAAAGAAGTGGTAGGTAATACAGCAGCTAAGATCCGTGGCGTTCGCCCTCCAGAAGTTTATAAAGGAAAAGGCATTCGCTATGCCGGTGAAATGGTAAGGCGTAAAGCGGGTAAGGCAGGTAAGAAGTAAACAGTTTACTTCAGAAGCCAACCCAGAAAATACTGCTTTTTGTTAATTGTTAATTTTTAATTGCTTTTTACCATTAGCAATTAGCCATTAGCTAAATTGTTAAGTTAACAATAGTTTAAAGATGAAACTGACTCGAAGAGAATTAGTACAAAGGCGGCATCGTCGGGTGCGACGTAAAGTTTTTGGGACTCCCGAACGTCCCAGACTAGCCATATTTAGAGCCAACGCCCATATTTATGCTCAAGTAATTGATGACACGAGCCATCATACTTTAGTTGCAGCTTCAACAGTAGAACCCGAACTAAAGTCAAAACTGAAATCGGGAGCTACTTGTGAAGCTTCCCAAGAAGTGGGCAAATCGATCGCGAAACGATCCCTGGAAAAAGGCATTACTAAAGTGGTTTTCGATCGAGGTGGTAATATTTATCACGGTCGGGTAAAAGCATTGGCAGAAGCAGCTCGCGAAGCGGGGTTGGACTTCTAGGCCATAATCGATTAAAATCGATTAAAATAGAAGGCGGTTTTTAACTTTTAAAGTCAATCTTGTTAAAAGCTCTAACACACAGGAGAAAGCTATGGCAGAACAGCGTCGTAAAAAAGGCAGTCGTACTAAAGAAAAAGAAACCGACTGGCAAGAAAGAGTAGTTCAAATTCGCCGAGTTACTAAAGTAGTTAAAGGTGGTAAAAATCTAAGCTTCCGCGCAGTTGTTGTAGTTGGCAACGAAAAAGGTCAAGTGGGAGTAGGCGTAGGCAAGGCAGCAGATGTTATTGGGGCAGTTAAGAAAGGGGTGGCTGATGGCAAAAAGCATTTGATTGAAGTCCCCCTAACTAAGTCTAGTTCTATTCCTCATCCAGTTAATGGTGTTGGTGGCGGTGCTAAAGTGATCGTGCGACCGGCAGCACCAGGAACGGGGGTAATTGCGGGAGGGGCAGTTAGAACTGTATTGGAATTGGCAGGTGTCCGTAATATTTTGGCAAAACAATTGGGTTCTAATAATCCTTTGAATAATGCCAGAGCTGCTGTCAATGCTTTGGCTACCCTCAGAAATTTTTCGGACGTAGCAGAAGAACGCGGTATTCCAGTCGAAAATCTTTATGCTTAGTCACCCACTGAGGAACTGGAATGGGATGCTTTTGGCTAATTTTTTTAATTAAAAATTAAATTGACTTCCCATTCTCAGTTCTTAATTTTTTCGATCGCTAACAAATAACACTAATAAAGAATATGAGATTACAAGACGCAGTACCTAAAAAGGGATCTCAAAAGCGAGGCCGCCGACTGGGACGCGGAGTTTCTGCCGGTCAAGGTGCAAGCTGTGGTAAGGGAATGCGAGGTCAAAAATCCCGCTCTGGTAGAAGCACCCGGCCTGGTTTTGAAGGGGGGCAAAATCCTCTCTATCGTCGCTTGCCCAAGTTGAAGAGCTTTCCAATAGTCAATCGGAAAAATTACACGATTGTAAATGTAAGCAAATTGGCATCCTTGGAAGCAAATACACAAGTAACTCTTTCTTCTTTGATGGCAGCGGGAATTGTTACTAGCAACGACGGACCCTTGAAAATATTGGGGGATGGAGAGCTGAACGTGCCTTTGAGTGTACGAGCAGCAGGTTTTAGCAAAAGCGCCCGTAGCAAAATCGAAGCCGCAGGTGGCAGTTGTTCGATAATTGAAGGAGCCGAAAAAGTCCCAGTTCCCGCTAGTTCTTCAGAACAGGGTTAGTGTTGGGGAAGAAAAATTTAAGTGACTATTGGCTTATGAAGTTTGACTTTTGACTGGGGCAGGGATAACCTAATTTTGGTAAAATCAAAAAAAAATATAAAATCTAAAATCAGACATCATAAAAATGGACATTAGTCGAGACAAATCGCCAACTGCTCAAGAGACATTCTTGCAGATGGCTCAAGCAGCCGGCTTGCGAGGTCGGCTTCTAGTAACTCTAGGTCTGCTGATTTTGGTGCGATTGGGCGTTTATTTGCCAGTGCCAGGCATAAATCGACAAGCTTTTGCAGAAAATATCCAGAACAGCCCTGTAATAGGCTTTTTGGATCTGTTCTCAGGAGGTGGCCTATCGGCTTTGGGGATTTTTGCCCTGGGGATTATTCCTTTTATTAATGCGTCGATCATTATGCAATTAATGACGGCGGCCCTTCCAAGCTTGGAAAATTTGCAAAAAAATGAAGGAGAAGCAGGACGACGTAAAATATCCCAAATAACTCGCTATGTAGCTTTGGGTTGGGCTTTAATACAAAGCTTTGGTTTGGCTTTGTATGTAAATAATTTGCCAGAAGTGGCGATAAATGCAGGACCAATATTCATCGTCGAGACAGTCTTAGCGGTGACAGCAGGTTCGATGTTTGTGATGTGGGTATCGGAGTTAATAACCGAAAGAGGTATTGGCAACGGTGCATCCCTGCTAATTTTTGTGAACATCGTGGCCGTATTACCTCAATCTTTAGGAAATACAATTCAATTGTTTGAGGTAGGCGATCGCGCCATTGTAGGACGGGCGATAATTTTGCTGTTGGTATGGATAGCGACAATTGTAGGCATCGTCTTCGTTCAAGAAGGAACTCGCAGAATACCTATTGTCTCAGCCCGTCGCCAAGTAGGTCGCAAACTTTACAGAGAAAAATCAAGCTACTTACCATTGCGACTCAATCAAGGTGGGGTGATGCCGATTATTTTCGCTTCTGCAGTTTTATTTCTTCCAGCTACTATAGCTGGCTTTGCAGGCAATCGAGTGTTGAGCGAGATTGCTACTGCAGTTAGTCCTGGGGGAAATCCGTGGGTTCACGTCCCATTTTATTTTCTCTTGATTCTATTCTTCAGCTATTTCTACGCTTCCCTGATTATGAACCCCGTAGATATGTCTCAAAATTTAAAGAAAATGGGAGCGAGTATACCAGGGATTCGTCCGGGCAAAACTACCAGCGAGTATTTAGAGAGGGTGTTAAATCGCTTGACTTTTTTGGGAGCAATGTTTTTGGGGGTAGTGGCAATTATACCGACTGCAGCTGAAAATGCTTTACGCTTACCTAACTTGGGATTCGGCGCGACTTCTCTGTTGATTCTGGTAGGTGTGGCCATTGATACGGCCAAACAAATTCAAACTTACGTGATCTCGCAACGATACGAAGGAATGGTGAAACAATAGTGGTTAAATTGGTGTTTTTGGGGCCTCCAGGGGCAGGCAAAGGAACTCAAGCAGCTCGTCTAGCAGGTCTTTATAATGTGGCTCATGTATCGACGGGTGACATTTTGCGCTCGAACGTGGCGCGACAAACCCCTCTGGGCATTCAAGCGAAAGAGTATATGGATCGGGGAGATTTGGTTCCCGATAGCCTGATTAGAAATATGATCGAACATCGTTTGGACGAGGCTGATACTAAAAAAGGTTGGATTTTAGATGGATTTCCCAGGAATGTTAATCAAGCATATTTTATCGATGAATTGTTGTCGAAAAAGATGTTATTAACGGAAGAAAAAAATGGGGCTAGTTTATTTAGGGTGATTAACTTGGTGGTGTCCGATGAGATTTTGGTAAAGCGTTTGTTAGCAAGGGGGCGTGCCGATGATAATGAAGAGACGATTCGCCATCGCTTGCAAATTCACCATCAACAAACGGAACCTTTGATTGAGTTTTATCAAAATAGAGATCGGCTTGTTTCTATAGATGGCGATCGCCCGGTGGAGGAGGTAGCCCGGGCTCTTACTGAAGCGATAGACTCATTTTACTCCAACAACTAGAAGAGTAGGCCAAAAGAGGGCCGAGAAAATCGATGGACTTTTCGATGCAGTGGCGAAAATTTGATGGCAAGATGAAAATCCAGCTCAAAGGGGTTAAGTGCCCAAAATTCCTAAAAATTAAAAACTTTTGATAAGATATGTAAATGAGCCGCTCCCATCAGTGGGGTTGACTTCTGTGGGGAGCGCTTATTTGCAGCGTTGAGGTTTGTAGCAGTTGGCTAAACAAGATTTAATTGAAATGGAAGGGACAGTGACCGAATCACTTCCCAATGCAATGTTTAGGGTAGATCTGGACAATGGGTTTAACGTATTAGCTCATATTTCAGGGAAAATCCGTAGAAACTACATAAAGATTCTGCCGGGCGATCGCGTCAAAGTGGAGTTAACTCCTTACGATTTGAGCAAAGGCAGAATCACCTATCGTCTTCGTAAAAAGTAAAAACAGACAATGTAAAAACAGACAATCAAAGCTCCTCCAAACTATTTTAAGTTATGGTTGAGGGGTTTTCGTTAAAAAAAACCAAATAAATGATATAATACTAAATTTGTAGCGTCGCCAAAAGAGGCATGAAAGTAAGAGCATCTGTCAAGAAAATTTGTGAGAAGTGCCGGATAATCCGTCGTAACGGTCGTGTTAGGGTAATTTGTACTAACCCGAAACACAAACAACGTCAGGGTTAGGCATTCCTTTAACCATGGACGGGCACGAACCGTACCTAATTAACTTTTTGAGTTAGATCGAAATTAAACGCAGTTCAATCTAATCAGTAAACACACAGAAAAGAAAATGGCAAGGATAGCAGGAGTAGATCTACCACGCGATAAGCGTGTAGAGATAGGTTTGACATACATTTATGGAATAGGGCTGTCCCGTTCCCAAGAAATTTTAGCTACAACTGGAGTAAATCCAGATACTCGCGTTAAAGATTTAAGTGATGCGGATGTAGCAGCTTTGCGGGCGGCGGTTCAAGAAAACTATCAAGTCGAGGGGGATCTTCGCCGTTGGGAGGCCATGAACATCAAGCGTTTGATGGATATTGGTACTTATCGGGGTCGTCGTCATAGAATGGGCCTACCAGTGCGAGGCCAGCGAACTCGTACTAATGCTAGAACTCGTAGAGGTGGCCGCAAAACCGTGGCGGGTAAGAAAAAGGCCAGCTCTAAGAAATAACTTCTGTACTCTATTAGAAGCTAAAGCAGGCTAATTGATTCATAAGCGACTTATAAGCTGAAGAAGGCGATCGCTTTTAAGGGCATCTCTGAGGTAAGTTCCCAATCAAAAAAAACAGAAAAAAAACACTTATGGCTGTAGGGCCATCCCTAAGAGATGCCCTAGACCTAGCTTTTGGGATGGATAAGCCTACAGGCAAGTTCGTTAAAGATTGGTTTTGTTTTTTTGCCAGAGATCGACCAGAGAGATTTCGTTGCTGTAAAGAAAAATAACTTTACAGTTCTCTTTTATTGATTAGATGGTAAAAAGGGCGATCGCCCTCATTTCCTCAGCTTGTTACCAGCCCGAAAAACTGGCCAAAAAAGAAAAAAAGAGCTAGAAAAAATAGGGATTATATCCTTGTGCTTTCTAAAAGCAGGCAATTAACTTAAGAAAAAATTCAACAGACAACTATGGCGCGACAATCAGGTAAAAAAACGGGCGCAAAAAAACAAAAAAAGAACGTGCCCAACGGGGTAGCCTACATTCAGTCTACCTTCAACAACACAATTGTAACCATTACCGATCTTAATGGGGAAGTGATTTCTTGGGCATCAGCCGGTTCGAGTGGTTTTAAAGGAGCGAAGAAAGGAACTCCTTTTGCAGCCCAAACAGCAGCGGAGAATGCGGCCCGCCGCGCCGGCGACCAAGGTATGCGTCAAATAGAAGTGATGGTCAGCGGGCCGGGAGCGGGAAGAGAAACAGCAATAAGGGCCTTACAAGCGGCGGGATTAGAAATAACCCTTATTCGAGATATTACCCCAATTCCTCACAACGGCTGCCGTCCACCCAAGCGGCGTCGAGTTTAATCAGGTTGGCTAATTTCAGCATCTCTAATGGCAGAAATTAGTGATGTTGTTTTTGTGATGTAAGTCTCTCATGGCAAGACAACAGGAGCCAAAAAATTAATTCACTCTGGGGGTTCAATGTTCAAGGGAGGTCTCTCCGTGGCGCAGTTTCATATTGAATGTGTAGAATCCACCACTGATAAAGATCGCAGTCAGTACGGAAAATTTATAATCGAACCCCTGGCTCGCGGTCAAGGAACGACGGTGGGAAATGCACTAAGACGAGTGCTGTTGTCAAATTTAGAAGGAACAGCGGTAACATCAGTCAGAATTGCTGGGGTAAATCACGAGTTTGCGACGATTAAGGGGGTACGGGAAGATGTTTTAGAAATATTACTGAATATGAAGGAGGTGGTCTTAAAAAGCCATTCCAATCAACCACAAATTGGTAGGTTGCGTATAGAGGGACCGGCAACTGTCACTGCAGATCGCTTCGACGTACCTTCAGAGGTAGAGATTATCGATCGCAGTAAATATATTGCGACGTTATCCGAACAGTCGGTTCTGGAAATGGAGTTCAGAATTGAAAAAGGGATTGGTTATCGGTCGGTAGATCGCTCCCGCGATCGACTGGCTGCTTTGGATTTTCTCCAAATCGATGCCATGTTTATGCCAGTGCGCAAAGTGAACTACATTGTTGAGGACGCTAGAGTAGGTGGTAGTATCGAGCAAGACCGACTGATTATGGAAATCTGGACGAATGGGAGTTATACTCCCCAACAAGCTCTCAGTCAAGCGGCTCGTATCCTGCTGGAACTATTTGAACCGCTCAAAGATCTTTCCTTGGTGGAAAAACCAGATTCAGGAGCCGATACAGATCCAACCAGTCAAATTCCGATCGAAGAATTAAATCTTTCAGTTCGAGCTTATAACTGTCTTAAAAGGGCTCAAATTAATTCGGTTGCCGACTTATTGGAGTACAGCCAAGAAGACCTTTTGGAAATAAAAAACTTCGGTCAAAAGTCTGCTGAAGAAGTAATAGAAGCCCTACAAAAACGGTTAGGGATTACCTTGCCACTAGAAAGACCTGCTAAAGCTCCTTAATTTTTTTTGGGAATGGGGAATAGGGAATAGGGAATGGGGAATAGGGAATGGAGAATAAGTTGGTAAAGATTTAGCCACAAACTTTAGGTTAAGCTAAGACGCATTTAAAATGCACGGCCCCTGTTGCATGCATGCATGCATGCATGCATGCATGGCTACATCGCAAATGTCGCTGGGTAGTTTAGATGCTTAACAGCTTATTACCTAGCTGGTAATTTTAAAAAGGTTTTTTGGACTTTTTTGAGGAGTCCAAAAGCCATATTTCTCCAAGAAAACAATTAAGAAAAAAAATGTAAAGGAGGGAAAAGAGTTATGCGTCACCGTTGTAAAACGCCCAAACTAGGCAGACCTGCCGATAGCCGTCGCGCCATGTTGCGATCGCTGGCTACGGAATTAATCAGACACGGTAGAATTACCACAACCCAAGCCCGGGCCAAAGCAGTGCGATCTGAAGCGGAAAAAATGATTAGCCTAGCTAAAGATGGCTCTTTGGCAGCGCGCCGACAAGCTCTGGGCTATCTCTACGACAAGAATCTAGTTCACTCTTTATTTGAGGGAGTGCAACAAAAATACGGCAGCAGAAATGGGGGATATACTAGAGTTGTGCGAACTGTAAACCGTCGAGGAGATAATGCCAAAATGGCTATTATCGAGCTAGTTTAAATCGATTTCTGTCAATTGTTAATTGTCAATTGTTAATTGTAAAAAGCTTATAACAATTAAGAACTAACAACTAACAATTAACAAAAGGTGGTAAATTTTGGGTGTGATTCAAAATATATAGCAGTCCTATTTGAGTTGTATCCCAAATCTTGCCGCTTTTAGGCAAAAGTCAAGAGTCAAGAGGCAAGAGGCAAGAGGGAAAAGTAGAGCCAAAAAGAAATTTTCCTATTTTTTTCTACTTTTGAAATTTTGACAACCCATTTAGGATTGCTACAGCACCCCCAATGACCGATTCTAATTGGCAGCGCGTGGCTTTAGTCATCCAATATCAAGGAACCAACTTTCATGGGTGGCAAAGACAAGTAAAGCAGCGAACGGTTCAGGAAGAAATTGAAAATACCATTTCGGGTATAGTAGATTCTCCTGTAACTTTGCACGCCGCAGGCAGAACTGATGCTGGAGTTCATGCTGCGGCTCAAGTGGCCCATTTTGATGCTAAGGGTCCAATTCCCCCCGAGAAATGGGCCTCCATACTCAACTCCAGACTGCCGCCAGATGTCCTGATTAGGGCCTCTGTAAAGGTAGAGCCTAACTGGCACGCTCGCTTCTCGGCAATTTCGCGTCGCTATCGCTATATCCTCTATACAGACAAACGACCTAATTTGTTTGTTCGGCCCTTTGTTTGGCATTATTATCGCGCTCCTTTGGACGAATCCTTAATCCAGGAAGCTTTAAATCCGCTAATTGGCCATCATAATTTAGCAGCTTTTCAAAGGGCAGGCTCTTCTCGTCCTCATTCTTGGGTGGAAGTGCAAGAGGTAGAATGCCTCAGACAAGGGCCGTTCGTAACGATAGAAGTTCAAGCAAGTGGATTTCTCTATGGCATGATGCGACTGCTGGTGGGAATGCTGGTTCTAGTGGGGTGTCAGGAGCGATCGCTGGATAACTTTAAAGAAATTTGGGTCGAAAGACGCCGCGAAGTTGTCAAATATGCGGCCCCAGCTTGTGGCCTGTGTCTGTTGCGAGTTGGCTATCCAGATTTTCCCTGTCCGCCGGCAGTTTGGTACGACACCATGCCCAAATTTGTATTAGGGAATGGGGAATAGGGAATGGGGAATAGGGAATGGGGAATGGGGAATAGGGAATGGGGAATAGGGAAGAGGGAATAACTACTTCGTGACACCCAAGCAAATTAATAGCAGCCAATACCGAAAATCCAACAATTATGAATAAAACTCACGTTCCATCAATAGACTCCCTAGACCATAAATGGTTCGTCGTCGATGCCGAAGGCCAACGTCTGGGGAGACTTGCCAGCGAAATCGCCCAAATTATCAGGGGTAAAAACAAACCAAACTTCACTCCCCACCTAGATACGGGGGATTTTGTCATTGTAGTTAATGCTGAAAAAGTAGAAGTAACTGGCAAAAAACGCAATCAGAAAATCTATCGCCGCCATTCCGGGAGACCGGGTGGCATGAAAACAGAGACTTTTGCTAAATTGCAAGCTCGTTTGCCGGAACGAATCATCGAAGAAGCAGTTAAGGGGATGCTACCGAAAACATCTTTGGGAAGAAAACTATTTACCAAACTCAAGGTTTATACCGGACCAAACCATCCCCACGAAGCTCAACAACCGGAACAATTAACAATTAACACTACGCCAAAAGGAGAAAATTAATGCAAGCAACAAGTAACGACCGGGCAGTCTATTGGGGCACTGGGCGCCGCAAATCTTCGATCGCCCGAGTCCGCTTGGTGCCGGGTAACGGCAAAATCAGAATCAACGGTAAAGAAGGGGAATATTACTTACAAAATAATCCTTCTTACGTTTCTGCGGTTAAGGCCCCGCTAGAAAGCTTGGGTTTAGAAAACGATTACGATGTTCTCGTGAGAGCTGAGGGGGGCGGTTTAACCGGTCAGGCCGATTCTATTAAGTTGGGGGTGGCTAGAGCGTTGTGCGAGTTAGACCCCGAAAACCGCAAACCTCTGAAAATTGAGGGGTATTTGACTCGGGATCCTCGCGCTAAAGAACGGAAAAAGTACGGTTTGCGCAAGGCTCGCAAGGCTCCTCAATACTCCAAGCGTTAACATTTGTTAATGGTCAATTGTTAATTGTCAATGGTTAATTGTTAATTGGCTGTGAAGCTCGCGGTAACAGGCAAGATGCCTGTTCTACGGTGAGCTACTAAGGACAGTTGTCATTGAGAGAATGTCAAAAAATGAGAACCAATGGTTCTCAAAAAAGTCCGCAATTGCGGACAAAAAAATGAGAACCAATGGTTCTCAAAAAAGTCCGCAATTGCGGACAAAAAATGGACATAAAAAGTTAACTGCCCAAAAAAGTGCAACCCAATCAAATTGCACAAAATTTAAGTTAACGGCCCCAAAAAGTCCGCAATTGCGGACAAAAATTGGACATAAAAAGTTAACTGCTCAAAAAAGTGCAACCCAATCAAATTGCACAAAAATTGGACATAAAAAGTTAACGGCCCCAAAAAGTCCGCAATTGCGGACAAAAATTGGACATAAAAAGTTAACTGCTCAAAAAAGTGCAACCCAATCAAATTGCACAAAATTCAAGTTAAGGGCCCAATTGTTAGTAGAACAGGCGTCTCGCCTGTTAATAATTAAGCGCCTATCTGACCTTAACAATTAACAATTAGCAATTGACAATTGACAATTGACAATTAACAATTAACCTAATAGTCCACATAATATTTGAGAGTAAAAAAAATGCCTAAAGCTGATATTCATCCAAAGTGGTATCCAGAAGCGAAAGTTTATTGCAACGGCGAAGTTGTAATGACAGTTGGTTCGACTCAACCAGAAATTCATGTTGATGTCTGGTCGGGAAATCATCCTTTCTATACTGGTACTCAAAAAATCATTGATACTGAAGGACGAGTAGAACGTTTCCTTCGTAAATACGGCATGATGGATTCCAGTCAAGATACTGGTTCAGATTCTAATAAGGATAAAAATAAAAAGTAGCGATTGTCTCAGCGGTCAAA
The DNA here is from genome assembly GCA_964609515.1 of uncultured bacterium. Lineage (GTDB taxonomy): Bacteria > Cyanobacteriota > Cyanobacteriia > Cyanobacteriales > Microcoleaceae > CALKCV01. Next base: position 55,509 of record CAZSTZ010000005.1, read on the forward strand.
ACTCTTTGCCAGTAGAACAGCTCATGTTGCCTGTTCTAACAGCTCATGTTGCCTGTTCTACTGGCAAAGTTGGTGAATTTTTTAGCAATTAGGAATTAGAGTTCTGAAAAGCTTTATTTCCTATTATTTAATACCCAATCAAAAATTAAAAATTAAAAGACCATGACTGAGACATATCTGCTGGAAAAATTAAAATCTGTCGAGCAAACTTTTAACGAACTAACTCGACGTTTGGCGGATCCAGATGTTGCTTGCGATCCCAACGAATATCAAAAAGTAGCTAAAGCTCGTTCTTCTTTGGAGGAAGTAGTCACTACTTTTGGAGAGTGGAAAAACACAGAAGAAGAATTAAAAGGTGCTAAAGAGGTACTTAAGGAAGCAGGAGGCGACTCCGATCTGCAAGAGATGGCCAAGCTAGAGGTTGACGAATTGAGTGCCAGCTTAGAACAACTGGAAAACCGCTTGAAAATTTTGCTGCTGCCACAGGATCCCAACGACGACAAAAATATCATGTTGGAGATCAGGGCGGGTACTGGTGGAGATGAGGCAAGTATCTGGGCGGGGGATCTGGTAAGGATGTACTCTCGTTATGCAGAAACTCAAAATTGGAAGGTAAAGTTGTTGAGCGAGTCAACGGCGGATATGGGAGGCTTTAAAGAGGCTATTCTGGAAATTCAGGGCGACCAGGTTTATAGCAAGTTGAAATTTGAGGCCGGGGTTCATCGAGTCCAGAGGGTGCCGGTGACTGAAGCGGGCGGACGGGTTCACACTTCTACTGCAACTGTGGCGGTGATGCCAGAGGTGGATGAGGTGGAGGTGGAGATCGATCCGACGGAGATAGAAGTTTCTACTGCTCGTTCTGGTGGTGCTGGGGGACAGAACGTGAATAAGGTGGAAACGGCGGTAGATTTGTTTCACAAACCGACGGGTATTAGGATTTTCTGTACTGAGGAGCGGAGTCAGTTAAAGAACAAGGAACGAGCGATGCAAATTTTAAGGGCCAAACTTTACGAGATTAAGTTGCACGAACAACAGGAAGCTGTCACTTCGATGCGGCGATCGCAGGTTGGTACCGGCTCGCGTTCTGAAAAAATCCGTACCTACAACTATAAGGATAATCGGGCTACGGACCACCGTTTGGGTAATAATTTTTCTCTAGCTCCCGTTCTAGAAGGAGATTTGGAAAATATTATTCAATCTTGCATTTCTCAAGACCAACAGGAACGGTTGCAAGAATTGGCCGCTTCGACTTCTAGTCCGGTTTCAGTGTAATTCTGGGGGAGCGTTTGAAGGTAAAAAACTAGGGTAATATTGAGAAATGAAAAAGGCGATCGCTCTGGTGGGGCGATCGCTTTTTTTATATAGGGATTGATGCATAATTTCTCATCAACATACTCCTGCAATCAATCTATGGTTTTCGGCACAGCTAGAATGGGATTGCTATATTGTATTTTACTCGTACAAATCGATAATCAAAAAAACACGGAGGTCAAGGGATGGCATCTACCAATGAAGATTCTTGGGAATGCGGCATGGGTTTTTACATACCTGTTTTGCATGAAGGGGAATTAATTGGATATTGCAAACCAGAATATGCCGAACAGATAGTGGAAGTCCTCAACGACGAGGAAAGACTGCAAAAAGCACTGCGACTTGCCTGTTTGGACTTAATTCGGAAAGCGGGTGGCAAAAGGAGTAAAGTTGACGATTTGGTAAAAAAATACATGACTCTTGCCAAAAGGCCAAAATTCGGTCCGAGAGCGATCGCTCTTTTGTTGCGGGAGAGGCAAGAGCAATTAAAAGTCAGCGCCCCAGAGTTTATTAAATTCTGCGATATTCATAAAATCTCCCCAGAAGACCTCAAGAATATTTATGCAGGCAAACCAATCGAGCCCGGTTTAATCGCACCCATCGCCCGAATTTTAGGAAAAACATCGACAGAAGTGCAGACAATTCTCGAAGGTCATTTAGAGTAATTTAGGGTTTGTTTTCTTTCAACTGTCAAATAATCTACTGTCAATGCCGATAACTTCCTGAAGATTAGCATCGATGAGATTTGCCTCGTTGAGGTTAGTTTTTCGAAGATTAGCTCCTCGAAGATTAGCTCCTTTTAAATCTGCTCCAGTTAGATTAGATTTACTGAAGTTAGCTCCTCTGAAGTTAGCTAAGGTTAAGTTAGCTTGCTGAAGTTGGACTTTGCTGAGATTAGCAAATCTCAAATCTGCGTTATAAAGGTCGCTTGCTTGCAAAGATGCCCCCAATAAATAAGCTCCATGAAGGCGAGCTTCTCTGAGAGAAGCTCCGTCAAGTTTAGCGCCGTATAAATAAGCTGATATGAGTAGTGTTTTATAAAGGTTAGCATTAGCAATATTGGCATTACTAAGGTTAGCTTCTACTAAATCTGCTTCGCTTAGATTGCTTCTTACTAAAGTTGCACTGCTCAAATCTGCATGGCGTAAATCAGCTTTTTGCAGGTCGGTAGCAATTAAATTAGTATTAATTAAATCGGCATCTTTTAAATTAGCTAATTTTAGAGATGCTGAGATGAGATTAGCTTCGTTTAAAATTGCGTATTGGAGGTTAGCTGAAGTAAAGTTAGCAGCGATCGCTTCTACTTTAGTGAAGCTGGCATCCATTAATTCGGCTTGTTCTAAGTTAGCATTACTGAGGTTAGCGTTGCTCAGATCTGCCGATATTAGCGTACTAAAAGAAAGGTCTGCTTTTCTGAAGTTAACTCCTTGGAGATTTGCGCCTTGGAGGTTGGCAAATCTGAGGTGAGCTTCTCCTAATTCTGGTTCTATATTTGGGTTATTTTCTCTCCATTGATTCCAGATTCTCGAACCTCGTTGAAGTATGGATAAATGTTCTATGTTGCTCATGGGAATAGTTTATTTGTCAGTTGTTAGTTGTTAGTTGTTAGTTGCAAAAAGAGTTTTTTTTGATTCAACGCTACCGGTCTTCTTACTATTACCCATTACCTATTACCTATTACCAAAAAAAAATTATTTAATAACAAGACTGCTTCAAACTGGAAGATAAACTCGTACCGTAGTTTGTCGGTGGGGAACGCTTTCAATAGTTAATTTTCCTCCAAATATTTCGGCGATATATTTAGCTAAAATCAAACCCAATCCGGTGCCTTGCTGTTCGTAAAGTTTGCGCTCGAATTGCATATAAGCTCCTATTCTAGAAATTTGCTCTGGTGTCATGCCTCTGCCCTGGTTAGTGACTGATAGCATAAACGTGTCTTCTGCCACAGAAGTAGAGAGAATAACAGGAGTGCCCTTTGCAGAGAATTTAAAAGCATTATCTAACAATTCTTCAACTATTTTAATCAGTCGATTTTCGGCAATAGAAACCGTATAATCTTGGATATTTATCTGCAAATCTTGTTCTCTTTCAGCTTGTTTTGCTTGTTGCATGGCGCGGTATTGAACAACGGGTTCTAGAGAGTAAGTTTTAGATTGACGGATAGCTGCAACTCGTTCTGGGTTTTGGGCTATTAACTCAAGTTCTGCATAGAGCAAAAAGTTCTGAATTAAGCGATATAAGCGCTTGCCACCCGATAATATTTCTTCCAACATTTCCCTAACTTCATGTGGTTCTAATTCTTCAAATTGATGAAGCAAAACTTCTGTAAAACCCATAATGCCATTGAGAGGGGTTCGCAGTTCGTGAGGTAAAGAATGAATGATATTGCTGCGCAACTCTTCGAGTTTTTCTTGGGATTGTTTGTGAAAGGTTGCGTGTTTTTCCAGACGAGTACCGATGGCCGCCATTAATTCCTTAGCCGTACAAGGTTTTACCAAATAATCATCGGCCCCTAATTCCATTCCTTTTCGGGTATCCGCTCTTTCGGCTTTAGCTGTCAAAAATAGAAAGGGAATTGTAGCTGTTGCTGCCTGGGAATGTAATGCTTGTAAAACTCCATAACCATCAATTTCTGGCATCATTACGTCGCATAAAATTAAATCTGGCAAAATTTCTGTTGCTAATTTGATTCCTACTTTTCCATTTTCTGCGCCAAAAGCTTCAAAGTCCTCAGCATCTAGCAAGTCTAAAATATTTTCTCTGATAGATTCTTCATCTTCAATTACTAATATTTTTTTCATTTCCCACATTGTTAATTATTAATTGTTAATTGTTAATCGACATAGCATTTATAGTTTTGATAACGGGAATGTTTTCGGTAACCTATTCCCCATTTTCCATTCCCCATTCCCCATTCCCTATTCCCCAATTTAAAGGTAATTTAACTGTAACTATTGTACCTACATCCACTTCACTTTCTACTGTAATTTGACCTCCATGCAGATCTACTAAAGCCCGGACAATTGCCAAGCCCAGACCAGTGCCAGATATTGTACCAACATTTGATGCCCGAAAGAAAGTCTCAAAAAGTTGTTTTTGTTCCTCTGGAGGAATGCCAATTCCCCGATCGCGAATCTTAAAAATAGCTACTCCATTCTTTTGGGAGTCGAGGGAGGCGACGCAATTTACTTCAAAGTCGATCGCCTCTTCAACTGGGGAGTATTTAAGAGCATTTGAGAGTAAATGGCTGAAAATTTGTTTTAGCAATTCGGCATCCATTTCTACTGTAGGAATATTGCCATGATAGCTAAATCGAATTAGGCGATTATTAACATAACTTTTCCATTCTTCTAGCAGAGTACGACAAAATGCTTCTAAATTCAAAGGCTCCGGTTTCAATTGAAATTTTCCCGCTTCTGCTTTGCCAATAACTAAGACTTCATCTAATAACTCAGTCAGGCGGTTAATCGCACTTTTAATTCGGTGAAAATGAGTTTTTTTTCGTTCTTCAGACCATTGATGACTATAAGTTTCCAGCAAGCCTGAAGATAATAAAATTGTACTCAGAGGAGTGCGAAATTCGTGGGAAACCATTGTCACAAATTTAGATTTCATTTGGGCAAGTTCTCTTTCTTTGGGCTCCTGGTTCGTTGTGGCTTCGGAGGAAAAAATTCCTTGAGATTCGATATTTTCTGTGGGTACTAAGGGGCGATGGCTTACCTCCCTTGCTTTGGCAATTAGCATCGCTACTTCTCCCTTTTCGTTTTTGATTGGTATCAGAAAAAAATCAACAGTTTTTACGAGCTTTTTCGCAGAAAATATATCGATTTCATAGCTAACCTTTTCTCCATTTGCTGCTTTATTAAATGCATTTTTCAATTTTTTTTTATTAGCTAAAGATTGATGAAAAATTGGTATTTCCCATAAATAAAATCCCTCGATTTCTTTTGGCGAAAAACCGGAAAAATCGAGAATGTTATGATTAATTTTAGAGACGATGCCATCGGGGGTTAATAACAGAATAAAATCTAAACTTTGGTCAAAAATTGCCTGAAAGCGGCGATCGCTCTCTTGCCGCAACCGCCAACTGCGGGAAAATTCCATTGCATAGCGAAGCGATCGCCCTAATAATTCTGGCGTAATTTGCCCTTGGATTAAATAATCTTGCGCCCCTAATTTTAATGTTTCTTTGGCGAGTGGTTCGCGCTCTTTATCTGCGATGGTTATTATTAGTATTTCCCGAGTTACTTCCAGCAAGCGACTTAAAGTTGTTAATCCCTGACTATCTGGCAGAAACAAATCGAGCAAAACCACATCGAAGGGGCGATCGCTCAATTCTTTTACGGCTTCTTCTAATGATTTTACCGGCACTATTTCCTTCTGAAAACTATTTACCTTGAACAGTAGTTCTTCCAGCAAATTTTCAGTATTATTTTCTACTAGCAATATTTTGATTGTCATGTTTTTACCAGAGCTAAGAAATCTCGATCGCGTTCTGATTCTCTATAAGCATTACTACATAGCATTTTTATTAGATTTTGAAGAGCCCTCGTAATTTATTTACTTGTTTTTTAACATTGATTTAGATTAATAAACATAAATTTAACAAAAACTGAGACGGTTAAAGGTTATACTGATCTAGGCAAATGAAATCAAGCGATTATGGCCATATTCAGGAAGAAGGCCAAAACCGATGGAATCTTAATGGCGATTAATCGCGCGGTACAGTCACAGTGAAGCTCTAAAAGCGATGTTACTAAAAAAACTAGCGAACGAAAACCCCTTAAACCCAGACCAAAAAGTCAATCACGGGAGCAATCTAAAATGGAAGCCAGGAGATAAATACGACCACATATTTTCCACAACCAAAATACTTAGAGGTAGAACCGCGACGCAACCGGAATAGAAATAAACCCCACTTAAGAAAAGACATAAAAGTGGGAGTTATTACTTTGACAATCTCGAAGCAAATTTCAATTGTCAAAATTTATTTGCTGGCTATAAGCCAAGTTCCAGCAACTATTCTTTTTGCGTTTTTTAATCTACAAGGTGAAACCAAATGAGTAACATTGAAGCCAAACTAGAGTCTTCCGAAACAGCTTTTCATGTAGAAGCTTACGAAAAAATCGAATACAGTCTCGTTTATGTCAACGGAGTATTCGACACCCAAAACTCAGAATTAGCAGACTGCTACCAAAAATACGGGCGCTGCCTGGCAGTAATAGACGCTAACGTAAATCGCCTTTACGGAAAACAACTTCAATCTTATTTCCAACATTACAAGATTGACCTGAAAGTTTTTCCGATTTCGATTCCCGAAACTGCTAAAAATATCTCGTCTTTCGAGAAAATTGTGGATGCTTTTGCGGACTTTGGCTTAGTTCGCACAGAACCAGTTTTAGTTATCGGTGGCGGTTTAATTACCGACGTGGCAGGGTTCGCTTGTGCGGCCTACCGTCGCAGCAGCAACTATATCCGCATTCCCACTACTTTAATTGGTTTAATTGATGCTAGCGTGGCCATTAAAGTCGCGGTGAATCACAAAAAACTCAAAAACCGCTTGGGGGCCTACCACGCTTACCAAAAGGGTTTTCTGGACTTCTCTTTCCTGCGCACTTTGCCAACGGCCGAAGTCCGCAACGGTATGGCAGAACTGCTAAAAATTGCCATCGTTGGCGAGGCCGAGGTCTTCGAGTTGTTGGAGAAATACGGCCAAGAACTGCTGGAGACCCATTTCGGCTTTCTTGATGGCACTCCCGAACTCCAAGAAATAGGTCACGAGGTCAATTATAAGGCCATTAAAAAGATGTTGGAGTTGGAAATTCCTAACTTGCAGGAATTGGACCTCGATCGCGTCATTGCCTACGGTCATACTTGGAGTCCGACCGTGGAGCTGGCTCCAAAGGTTCCTATCTATCACGGTCACGGGGTCAATATGGACATGGCCTTATCGGCAACGATCGCTGCCAAACGGGGTTATATCACTGTCGAAGAGCGCGATCGCATTCTGGGACTAATGAGCCGTATCGGCCTGTCCCTCGACCATCCTCTAATGGAAATCGACTTGCTGTGGAAGGCCACCGAGTCGATTATTCAGACCCGGGACGGCCTGCTACGGGCCGCCATGCCCCGGCCCATCGGCAGTTGCTTCTTTGTCAGCGATCTGACTCGCGACGAACTGGAAGAATGCTTGGCAGACCACAAGCGAATTTGTGCGGACTTGCCTCGCGGCGGAGAAGGGTTGGAAGTCTATATGGGAACTGAAGAGCAAGAGCCTGTTTTGGCGGGGAGTTCTCGATAATGACACCAACCGTAGAACAGGCATCCTGCCTGTTACCAAACACTCCCAGGCCAGTTACGCCCCTGGGTATTCTGGTGGAAAAGCTGGAACGAGTCCTGGAGACGGCAAAACAAAACACAGTCCCACCGGAACTGGCGGCCTCTCTGCAAGAAGTTTACGAACTGGCAGCCGGTATCGATCCTTATCTGGAGGAGTGTACCACTGAGGAGTCCGCAGCTTTGGCAGCTTTGGCCAAAAAAACGAGCGCTGAAGATTGGAGCAAGCGGTTTTCTGATGGGGAAACGGTGCGCCAGTTGGAACGGGAGATGCTGTCGGGACATATCGAGGCCCAGACTTTAAAGATGTTTGTCTGGATGACTGGGGCCAAGCGCGTCTTGGAAATCGGTATGTTTACGGGATATTCGGCCCTGGCAATGGCAGAGGCATTGCCAGATAACGGGTATCTGGTTGCTTGTGAGGTAGATAGCTATGTAGCGGAATTTGCTAAAGCTTGTTTCGCAGAATCTTCTCACGGTGGGAAAATATCTGTAAAAGTAGCTCCGGCTCTGGATAGTTTGCGAGAGTTGGCTGAGGCTGGAGAAACTTTTGATTTGGTATTTATCGATGCAGATAAAAAAGAGTATGTCGATTATTTCGAGATACTTTTGGATAAGGGTTTGCTAACACCTGATGGGGTGATTTGCGTTGATAATACTTTGTTGCAAGGACAGCCCTATTTGCCTCCAGAAAAACGGACGGCAAATGGAGAGGCGATCGCTCGCTTTAACCGAGTGGTAGCGGACGATCCGCGAGTAGAACAAGTTCTACTACCTTTGCGAGATGGCGTGACTATCGTCCGCCGCAAGTAATTTAGGGGTCCAGAAACCAGGTTTCTTTGAGAAACCTGGTTTCTAAGATGCCTGCGGGCAAAAATAGGTAATGGGTAATGGGTAATAATAGTTTTTCGGGAACAGGCAGGATGCCTGTTCTACGGGGAAATTCATTACCTATTGCCTTGTTACTTGCATTTTAATTGCTCGATCGCAAGGGGAAGGGGAACAGGCAGGATGCCTGTTCTACGCGGAAATGTTTAATCTCATATAAAGAAAAAATGGTTGCTTTATTCAAAAATCTCGGGGCTTTAACTTTGTTGTTAATAACATTACCCTTGAATTTACTCCTAGTTTTACCATCGCTACTCTGGAGTTTAATTACTTCCCCTTTCCAAAAAAAAGTCATTGCGGACAACCCCAAAAACATCTTAATTACTGGGGCAAAAATGACCAAATGCCTGCAACTAGCTCGCTTGTTTCACAAAGCAGGACACCGAGTTTTTCTCATAGAAACTGATAAATATTGGCTGTCGGGGCATAGATTTTCCCAAGCAGTTCAAGGTTTCTATACGGTGGCGGCACCGGAAAAAAACCCAGAAGGTTACTGTCAAGAAATCTTAGATATTGTCAAACGGGAAAACATCGATGTTTTTATTCCCGTATCGAGTCCGGTTGCTAGCTATTACGACTCTCTGGTAAAAAAATTAATCTCTCAGGAAGGGATTAACTGCGAATGTATTAACTTCGACCCAGAAATAACCGAACTCTTAGATAATAAATTTACATTTATCGAAAAAGTTCGCGAATTAGGTTTATCTGCCCCCAAATCTTTTTTAATTACAGAACCGGAACAAGTCTTAAATTTTGACTTTGCCGCCGATGGCAGTAAATACATTCTCAAAAGCATTCCTTATGATTCTTTTCACCGTTTAGATTTAACTAAACTGCCTTTAGCTTCCAGAGAGGAAATGGAGAAATTTGTTAAGGGTTTGCCAATTAGTAAAGAGAAACCCTGGATAATGCAGGAATTTATTAAGGGTAAAGAATATTGCACTCACAGTACGGTAAGAAAGGGAATAGTTAGACTGCATTGTTGTTCGAGTTCTTCTCCATTTCAAGTCAATTACGAACGGGTGGATAACCCGGAAATATTGCAATGGGTGAAAGAGTTTGTTAAAGCTTTAAATCTCACCGGACAAATTTCTTTTGATTTTCTTCAAGCAGAAGATGGAAAGGTTTATCCAGTAGAATGCAACCCCCGGACTCATTCTGCAATTACGATGTTTCACGACCATCCGGGGGTGGCGGATGCTTATTTAAAAGATGCTAAAGATGAGAACGAAGGGCATATCGAACCTTTGCCAAATAGCAAGCCGACTTATTGGTTATATCACGAACTTTGGCGGTTAACGGAGATTCGTTCTTGGGGTCAATTAAAGGGGTGGATAAATAAGATGGTTAAGGGTACCGATGCGATGTTTGAGGTGGAGGATCCTTTGCCTTTTTTAATGGTCCCCCACTGGCAAATTACTTTACTGTTGCTGAAGAATTTGTGGCAGTTAAAAGGTTGGGTGAGGATTGATTTTAATATTGGTAAATTGGTGGAGTTGGGAGGAGATTAAATCGTTTTGCCTGTTATTTATGCCTGTAGAACAGGCATCCTGCCTGTTCTACGGGGAAAGCCTATTATGGATAAACAAATTTGGATTGCGATTACTTTCATTACCTTTCTGCTGCTATTTACAGTGGTAGGTATTTACTCGGCAACCCAAAAGGAAAATACGACTACAGATTATTTACTTGCCAGCAGAAAAGTCAATCCCTGGATGACGGCGCTTTCGGCAATGGCAACCGGTCAGAGCGGGTTATTATTTATCGGTAACGTTGGTTTTGCTTATAAAGTGGGAGTTTCGGCAATTTGGATACCGGTTGCTTGGGCGGTGGGAGATTATCTCGCTTGGTGGTTGGTGTTTAAAAGGTTGAGAGAGGTTTCCGAGAAGACAACTTCGGATACAGTGTCCTCATTTTTGGGTGACGGCAAAACCAGAGGACGTTGGATAGTAGTTATTTCGGCATTAATTACGATCGCCTTTCTCGGTTCCTACGCCGCCGCCCAACTGGTAGCCGGCAGTAAAGCGCTAAATGCAGTTTTTGGCTGGAACTATCAACTCGGAATTATCGTAGGGGCCGTTATTGTGGTTATCTACTGTTTTTCTGGGGGCATCCGCGCTTCTATTTGGACGGACTCGGTGCAGGCTATTTTGATGATTGGTTCTCTGGTATTGTTATGTACGGTGGGAATTGTAGCTTGCGGCGGGTTGGGAGAACTTTGGGCGAAACTCAATGAAATTGACCCGAGTTTGACCGAGTGGGTATCTTCTGATAAACAATGGGGATTTTTGCCCTACTGTTTGGGGTGGGTAGTAGCGGGGTTTGGTGCCGTAGGTCAACCTCATATTTTAGTGCGGGGAATGGCGATCGACTCGGCGGATAATATAGCTTTAGCTCGAAATATCAAATTTGCCTGCGCTCAAGTTACCTCTGCTGCTGCTTTTGGGGTAGGGTTAACGGCACGAGTGTTGCTGCCAGAGTTGATGAGTAACGGCGACCCGGAATTGGCATTGCCCTATTTATCTTTGGAACTGCTGCCAGTAGTTTTGGTGGGGTTGATGTTGGCGGGGTTGTTTGCTGCAACTATTTCTACTGCAGACTCTCAGATTCTATCTTGTTCTGCGGCGCTGACTCAAGATTTAGTTCCCAGTGCGGCGAATTCTTATAGAATGGCAAAGATAGGAACCTTGGTAGTGACGGCTATCGTGTTAGCGATCGCTCTAGCTGGAGAAAATAGCGTTTTTGCTTTAGTCATTTTCTCTTGGTCCGTGTTAGCTTGCGGTTTGGGGCCGTTATTGGTGTTGCGAGTTTGGGAACAACCGGTGAGAGTGCCAGTAGCGATCGCGATGATGGTTGTTGGCATTATTGTGGCGATAACTTGGAATTGGGGATTAAAATTATCCAGCGCTATTTATGAAGTGCTTCCAGGGATGGCGGCAGGTTTTATTGTTTATGGGATAGGTCGTTTGGTCGCTAACTTAGGAAGAAAAAGATGAACGTTCGAGTACAATTACCGCCATCGTTGCCGATAGACTCCTTGGCTGCATTAATTGGCAGCATCGTCTGTCTATCTTTCTCGCCTATTTTCATTCGTTTGAGCGAAATAGAAATCGGTCCGAGTGCTACGGCTTTTAATCGTTTCTGGATAGCGGCTGTTGCCTTTGGGCTGCTGAATAAGTTATTAGCAGTACGCAGAAAAGAAAAAGATACCCAACCAGAGCAAGAGAAACCAGATCTAGAGAGCCGGTCTTGCATTCTCAAAAAACTCGGTTTTTCGGTATCCCAGAAACCCGGTTTTTTGACAAAACCGGGTTCCTTGACCGGTTCTCTAGCAAGCAGTATCGGGCTGTTGATAGCAGATGGGTTTCTTTTATCAATGGCTTTGATATCTTGGGCTTGGTCTTTAACTCAAACCAGCATTGCCAATTCTAGCGTGATGCATAATCTGACTCCTATATTTACCGTCTTAGGAGGGTGGCTGGTTTTGCGGCAGAACTTTGACCGTCGATTTCTCGTTGGGATGTTGGTGGCGATCGCTGGAGCAACTTTGTTAGAAATAAACGATCTTTTCTCATGGAGAATCAGCCAACAACTACTAGGAGATTTGGCAGCTTTACTCTCAGCAGTGTTTTTTGGCATACGTCCATTAATCGTCGAGCAACTCCGTACTAATTTAAACTCAGTGACGATTATGAGTTGGTCTTCGACAGCGAGTTTTTTGTTGGTTTTACCTGTTGCTTTAATTGCAGGAGAGCCACTTTTTCCGATTTCGGTAACTGGGTGGTGTTCGGCGATCGCTCTAGCAGTAGTCGGTCAAATGTTAGGTATAGGGCTTTGGACTTATTCCCTCAAGAAGTTATCTTCAGGGTTTGCCAGCCTAGTTGCGTTGGCGGTTCCCGGCCTTAGCGCTATCGAAGGTTGGGCATTTTTCTCAGAAAATCTCAGCTTATTGACTGGGGTAAGTTTCGCGGTCATTTTATCTGGAATGTATTTGGCTATTTCTAGCACTTCAGCCACCAAGGCTGCAGTTGAATCTTAATTAATGGAAAAATATGACATTAAAAACAATGAGTCGAACTCAACCAACTGAGTCTCAATTGCGAGTATTGCATCTGGCAGGTTCTCGCGTCTCGGAATTTTACTACAACCTCTCAACTATCTACGCCAAAGAAGCCGTGCAACCCACTGGAGTTAGTGGCTACTACGCAGTGGTAAACCCCGAGGGTTATTGGCAATTAGGTACTTCCATAGATAGTTTATCGGCAAAGATGTCTCTCCAGGAGGCGATCGCCAATTTACCCCAAGTGGATGTAGTAGTGCCCCATATGTTTTGTTTCCCCGGCATGACCAGTTACCGGGGGTTATTCGAGAACGTACTCGGCTTGCCCGTGGTAGGTTCGCCCTCCCACTGTACCGCCCTGGCAACTAATAAAGCTCAAACCAGAAGCGTAGTCTCTGCCGCCGGGGTTCGCGTTGCCAAAGCACAATTACTACGTCTGGGAGATAGCGTGACAATGAAACCCCCATTTATCGTCAAACCGAACTCGGAAGATAATTCTTTAGGCGTGACCTTGGTTTGGAACGAAAGTCAGATAGACGAGGCATTGGCAGTCGGTTTTGAACATGACGAGACTTTGTTAGTAGAAGATTACATTCCAGGACGGGAGTTGCGCGTGGGGGTAGTGGAACGCGGCGGGGAGTTATCGGTGTTGTCGGCGATCGAGTATTTGGTCTCTCAAGAACATCCCATTAGAACTGTAGGTGATAAATTAGAACTCGGAAAAGACGGAACCCCAAGGCAGCAACCGGAGAAACCAGCAACGAAGCCAGTTTGCCCCGCCGAAGTAGAGCCAGAGTTATTCGAGAAACTGGCGGATGCGGCGAAGCGGGCACATAAGGCTTTGGGTTGTCGCGATTATTCTTTGTACGATTTTCGGGTACATGAAGAAACTAACGAACCGTACTTGCTAGAGGCAGGTTTGTTTTGGTCTTTCGGTAAGATTAGTATGATTTCGCGGATGCTTCAGGCCGACCGACAAAGTTTGGAGGATGTAGCCTTGGAGTTGTGGAGTGGGGCGGCAAAGCGGACTCGCGTTGCCTGCGGTTCTCTGTTTAAGTATGCTAAAGCAGACTTGCGTTGCGGGCAGACTGTGGGACAATAGTAGCGTTTAACGTCCATTACGGAGATTTAGCATTGGGTATCGATTTACGCAGCTATGTATTTATAGACAGCTTGCAACCCCAACACGCCGCTTACATCGGGACGGTGGCCCTTGGCTTTTTGCCCTTGCCCGGGGATACTTCCCTCTGGATTGAAATTTCCCCGGGTATTGAAATCAACCGCATTACCGATGTGGCCCTTAAATCTAATGCAGTTCGTCCCGGGGTTCTCTTTATCGAACGACTTTACGGTCTTTTGGAAATTCATTCCAGTCGCCAGGGGGATACTCGGTCTGCGGGTAAGGCCATTCTTCAGTCTTTGGGAGTTAAGGAAAGCGATCGCCTCAAACCCCGCATCGTCTCCAGTCAAATTATCCGCAATATTGACTCCCACCACGCACAACTGATCAATCGCAACCGTCGGGGCCAATTGCTGCTGGCAGGACAAACTCTCTACGTTCTAGAAGTCCAACCGGCTGCTTATGCGGCCCTGGCCGCTAACGAAGCAGAAAAAGCGGCCTTGATTAATATTTTGCAAGTTAGCGCCATCGGTAGTTTTGGACGTCTCTATTTGGGAGGGGAAGAACGGGACATCTTGGCAGGTTCTCAGGCAGCCCTTACGGCCATTGAAAGCGTCTCGGGCCGCGAACATCCAGATAGTAAAGCCTCGGAATAGCTAGATGCGCCCTCCCCAACTCGCTATCCTGTCTAGTAAGATAATAGGATTGGATACCCAGAGGGGCGATCCTTATGTTAATAAGGATCGGTGGCATCCATATAGATTACCGGAGTCAATTTAAAATGCCTGAAAAACTCAAATTAATGATAGTTGATGACGAAACTAATAACTTGGATTTGTTGTACAGAACTTTTCGCCGTCAATTTAAAGTTTTTAGAGCTGATAGTGCTGCTCAAGCTTTAGAAATTCTCGATAATGAAGGGGAAATGGCTGTTATTATTTCCGACCAAAGTATGCCGGAAATGACGGGAGTAGAATTGTTTGGCAAAACCTATTCGAGCTTTCCTAATACTATTAGAATTCTTTTAACTGGATACAGCGAAGACCAAATAGAAGAAGAAGTGGATGGTATTAAAGAAGCTAATATTTTGAAATGTATTACTAAGCCTTTTTCTCCGAAGGAACTTCAAGCTCTTGTTGAAGAGTCGGTGGCTTTATATAGCAATAATAAATCAACAGATGACGATTATTCAGAAGATTAAACATGGCTTGAACTAAACAGTTAACTCCAAAAAATCCTGGCTTTGGGTATTTATTGACTGGCTCGGAAATTTACCGGATTATGACCTAGTTGATAAAGCCAAAAATTCGGCAGCAATATTGACAATTAAGCAAGCAGATTTTGGGTAATTTTTCAATTGCTTTTCAATTACCGCCAAGATAATCCTGGCGGTAAGTAAGAGCTAAAAAACGCAAATTTTATTAAAATTTGTTAAAATGGACCGGATGCCGCAAATTAGCGGTCGAGATAAGACAGCAAAAATAGAAAATATAAAAAAATGCTCCGACTAGAACATATAAGTAAAATCTATCCTACAGCCGTTGCCCTGCAAGATATTAACTGGGAAGTAAAACCGGGCGATCGCGTCGGTTTGGTAGGAGTAAATGGTGCGGGAAAATCAACTCAATTGAAAATTATCGCGGGAGAAATAGAGCCCACTGCGGGGGAAATTATCCGCCCGGCAAGTTTGCATATTGCCTATCTTACTCAAGAATTTGAAGTCGAGCCAACTCGCACTGTTAAAGAAGAATTTTGGACGGTTTTTACAGAGGCAAATCAAACTCACGAAAGTCTTTTACAGGTGCAAAAACAAATGGAAACAGCACCGCCAGAAGAACTGGATAAACTTATCAAAAAATTAGATAAGCTTCAGCGCCAATTTGAAGCTTTAAACGGTTATGCTTTGGAAGCAGAAATAGAAAAAATTCTGCCGGAAATGGGGTTTCAACAAGAAGATGGCGATCGCTTGGTTAGCGCTTTTAGCGGCGGTTGGCAAATGCGCATGAGTTTGGGTAAAATTCTCCTCCAAAAACCGGATATTTTACTGTTAGACGAACCGACTAACCACCTAGATTTAGAAACTATTGAATGGTTGGAAAATTACCTCAAAGGATTGACGACTCCTATGGTAATTGTATCCCACGACCGGGAATTTCTCGACCGCCTCTGTAACAAAATTGTGGAAACGGAACGCGGGGTTTCGACAAGTTATTTAGGTAATTATTCTGCTTATCTCCAACAAAAAGAAGAGGCGAAAGCTGCCCAACTTAGCACTTACGAAAGACAGCAAAAAGAAATAGAAAAACAACAGGAATTTGTCGAACGTTTCCGGGCGAGTGCCACGAGAAGCACTCAGGCAAAAAGTCGGGAAAAACAGTTAGATAAAATCGAATTAGTAGAAGCGCCAACGGCATCTTTAAAAAGTTTAAAGTTTCGCTTTCCACCTTCCCCCCGCAGCGGCAGACAGGTGGTTTTAATTAAGGATTTGATTTACGCTTTCGACGATGAGATTTTGTTTCTGGGAGCAAATTTGGAAATAGAAAGGGGCGATCGTATTGCTTTTCTCGGCCCCAACGGTAGCGGTAAATCTACTTTATTGCGCTTAATGATGGGTATGCAAACAGCGACGGAAGGGGTTGTTAAATTAGGAGAGCATAACGTCATTCCCGGCTATTTCGAACAAAATCAAGCGGAGGCTTTAGACTTAACAAAAACTGTCATGGAAACCATCCACGACGAGGTACCCAGTTGGAAAAATGAGGAAGTTAGAAGTTTATTGGGAACTTTCCTTTTTAGCGGCGATACGGTGTTTAAAAAAGTGGCTGCTTTAAGCGGAGGAGAAAAAGCGCGTTTGGCACTGGCAAAAATGCTGTTGCAACCTGCTAATCTGTTATTATTAGACGAGCCTACCAATCATTTAGATATTCCGGCGAAAGAAATGATGGAAGAAGCTTTACAGAATTATGACGGAACCGCGATAATAGTTTCCCACGACCGCTATTTTATCTCGAAGGTTGCGAATAAAATTGTCGAGATTCGCGATGGCGAGTTTCGGGTTTATTTGGGAGATTACCATTATTATTTGGATAAATTGGAGGAGGAGAAAGAAGCAGAAAAGTTTGCAAAAATTGAGGCTGAAAATGCTGCTAAAAAAGCTGCTAAGGCTGCTAAGAAAAAAGAGAAAGCGGCAACCAAACGTCGATAAGCAATTAATAATTACAATACCTTCGCCAAAACGAAAAATGCCTTAATTTGTAGGTTGTGCGGACCTCCGTGGAACCCAACACCGTTGATTCCGGTTCGCGCGCGCCCTACCTACAAGAAAATGGCGAAGGTATTGAATTAACAATTAACAATTAACAATTGGGATTTGTAAGAGGAATGAGCAATTTATTGATTTCGATGCAAGGGGTTAGAAGGGCGATGGCGACTGCGACTTGTCTGGGAGTTTTATTAATTTATGAAATAGGGGCAGTTAACGCTTATTTGCATCGGGAAAATCTGGCTGTTTTACCTGTATCTATAGCCGCCGCAGAAACTCCCCCAGTGGC
>CAZSTZ010000006.1:0-71558 GCA_964609515.1 uncultured bacterium
GAAGACTTTGACGAACCATTACCAGAAGAATTTTGGATGGGAAAATAATGAAATTTCTGGGAGAAGTCATTCTTATTTATCCTCTCCATAGAGTTCGTTGTAATAAGCCTCCTGTTCCGCATCCAATTCCCGACGATATTCCTCTATATATGCCAGCATATCATCATAAGTAGGGTCGTCCGCGTACTTACCCGCCAGTTTCAACCAGGGATTATCTGGATTTTTTCGTCGAAGCTCTTCTAATTCTTCATCGCTCATGGGTTGTTTGAATTTTTCTGGATTTTTCATATACTCCTTTTTAGTGTTTACAACCTCCTCAATAAACTCAACTTCCTCTGGAGGAATATCCACTAAACTAATGCCAGATTCGATTTTTTCCTCTGGAAAAGACTCGTACAAATTAGAAATAGCTCCTTTAACAAAAGACCAAGTAAGTCGGTCTAAATTTTTAAACGAAAGAACCACCTTTTCATCCGAGTTAAAAGCAGCAGTTATAAACCAAGCAATTTTTTTGCCTTGATGTTCTGCCAAAGGACCGGAGTCTCCGAGAATATTGTAGATATTAATCAAGATTCCTTCCCTATTTTTGGCAGTCGTATCTGTCGCTGGATAATTCGTTAAAACGTTCATAATTAACCCTCAATTTATTTTCTTAATTATAACTCATCCCCAACTCAGAAACCAGGTTTTTTCAAAAAACCTGGTTTCTTGATTGTTAAAAAACCTGGTTTCTTAAACCACATAAATTAAACCACAGTCCAATCTTCCAATATCAAACCCGGCACTTTTGAAAAATCCCTAATATTGCGAGTAACAACAATTGCATTCCGAGAAAAAGCAATCGAAGCAATTCGCAAATCCTGAGTCCCAACGCGGATTTTTTGCCTTCTAAAATCGTTAAAACAACTGCAAGCATCCCAATCAAAACCAATCAAATTAAACTGCTTAAGAAACTCCACAGTTGTTTGTAATCTGCTGTAAGCTTCTATTATTTGTTCGTCAGAATTAGCTCGTCTAATCGTATTAAAACGACCCCGCATTCGTTCCTCAAAAGAAACCACTGTTATCGCCAAACAGTTAGGATTGCGTTTGTTGAAATTTTCAACAACCAGTGGTTCTTCTCTTTCTAAAAGCGAAAGATGATCCGTATCAATTATCCACAAAGTCACCCTTTTTATTCCTCCTCATCAAATTGACTGTAATAACCCTCTTGTTCCGCATCCAATTCGCGACGATACTGTTCTATATATGCCAGCATCTCATCATAAGTAGGGTCATCTTTGAAAATACCAGCCATTTGCAGCCAGGGATTATTAGGATTTTTTTCCCGAAGTTCTTGTAACCTTTCATCGCTCATGGGCTCTTTACTTTTTTCAGGGTTTTTCATAAACTCCTTTTTAGTTTCCACAACCTCCTCAATAAACTCGACTTCCTCTGGAGGAATATCCACCAAACTAATGCTAGATTCGATTTTTTCCTCGGGAAAAGACTCGTACAATTTAGCAATTGCTCCTTTAACAAAAGACCAATTAAGTCGGTCTAGGTTTTTAAAGGAAAGAATCACCTTTTTATCCGAGTTTAACGCTTCGGCGATTAACTCGGAGATTTTTTTCCCTTGATATTCTGCTAAGGCCCTTGACTCGCCCAGAATATCGTAAATGTTAATAGCGATCGCCTCATTACTTTTAGCTGGATAACTTGTTAAAACGTTCATAATTAACCCTCAATTCATTTTCTTAATTATAACTCATCCCCAACTCAGAAACCAGGTTTTTTCAAAAAACCTGGTTTCTTGATTGTTAAAAAACCTGGTTTCTTAAACCACATAAATTAAACCACAGTCCAATCTTCCAATATCAAACCCGGCACTTTTGAAAAATCCCTAATATTGCGAGTAACAACAATTGCATTCCGAGAAAAAGCAATCGAAGCAATTCGCAAATCCTGAGTCCCAACGCGGATTTTTTGCCTTCTAAAATCGTTAAAAAAACTGCAAGCATCCCCATCAAAACCAATCAAATTAAACCGCTTAAGAAACTCCGCAGTTGCTTGTAACCTGCTGTAAGCAGCTATTACTTTATCGTCCGAATTAGCCTTATTAATCATACTCAAACGACCTTGCATTTGTTCCTCAAAAGTCACCACAGTTATCGCAATCTCTTCTGGTAGAAACATCCTAGAACGTTGAACTACCAGCGGTTTATTTCTCTCCAACAAAGAAACGTGGTCTGTATCAAGTATTCTCAGTACCAATTTTTTTATTCCTCCTCATCAAATTGACTGTAATAAGCCTCTTCTTTCGCATCCACTTCGCGACGATACTTCTCTATTTCTGCCAGAAACTCATCAAAATCTGGGTCATCTTTAAACATACCCGCTATCTGTAAAAAAGGATTTGATGGCTCTTTTTTTCGCAGTCGTTCTAACTCTTCATCGCTCATAGGTTTATTAAATTGTTCGGGGTCTTCCATATACCGCTTTTTAGTTTCCACCACTTCCTCAATAAACTCGACTTCTTCTGGAGGAATATCCACCAAACTAATGCTAGATTCGATTTTTTCCTCGGGAAAAGACTCGTACAATTTAGCAATTGCTCCTTTAACAAAAGACCAATTAAGTCGGTCTAGGTTTTTAAAGGAAAGAATCACCTTTTTATCCGAGTTTAACGCTTCGGCGATTAACTCGGAGATTTTTTTCCCTTGATATTCTGCTAAGGCCCTTGACTCGCCCAGAATATCGTAAATGTTAATAGCGATCGCCTCATTACTTTTAGCTGGATAACTTGTTAAAACGTTCATAATTAATCCTCAATTCATTTTCTTAATTATAACCAAAACTCAGAAAGTCGGTTTTTTGACTCAGAAACCAGGTTTTTTCAAAAAACCTGGTTTCTTAATTAATTAACAATTGTTAACTATTTACCACCGTAATAAAAAGCAACCTCCTTATCTTTCAACGGCGCAAAATCAGCATCAATTAACATTCGATCCAGCTCCTCTTTGGCGATATGTTTCGCACCGATGCGCACAATTCGAGAACGCATCGTATTAGAAACACCGCTGCGCTGCCGCCCCGCTTCCAAACCCATAACCTTGTGATAAAGTTCCAACTTAGCCCCAGGAATAGGAGAACCATCAAAATCCGTTCCCTTAGCGATCGCCACATCAACAGCATCCGCCCCAGTAGTAGAAGAAACTTCCGAATTAGACTCGTTAGACATCAGTTTTTTATGGTAAGATTTACATCTAACCTATTTTAGAACCAAAATGCCCCTTTAAAAAGAGGTCGCTAGAAAATGCTCCAAACAACAAAGCACTGTTATATAGTCAAAGACGATCGCATTCTCAGTGGCGAACCAATTATTCAAGGAACTCGCACTCCAGTAAGAGCGATCGTGGAAATCTGGCGACTGGGAATATCGCCAGAAGAAATTCCCAATCGCTTGCCGCATTTAACCCTGGCACAAGTTTTTGATGCTTTAAGTTATTACAGCGATTTTCAAGCAGAAATTAATAGCTACATCGAACGCAATCGCATACCAGAAGAACTAATCGATCCGTTAGTAAAAGACTTATGAACCGTCTATTTATAGAAGTCTATCTTGATGAAGATGTGGACATATTAGTAGCAGAATTACTGCGCTCTTATGGGTATCTTGCCATTACTGCCCGAGATGCAGGACAACTGCAAAAAAGCGATGAAGAGCAATTGCAATATGCGGTCAGTCAAGGTAAAGCATTATTAACCCACAACCGTCTTGATTTTGAACAACTTGCCAGAGAATATTTTATGTCAGGGCAAAATCATTATGGAATTATTTTTGCTGTTCGTCGTTCTCCACAAGAAATTGTCAGACGCTTGTTAATAATTCTCGAACGAGTTACAGCAGATGAAATGGAAAATCAGGTCCGCTATATCTAATTTAATGGAATTATTTAATCGGATTAAATAATTCCATTAAATTCCAAAAAAAAGAGAAAATTAAAATGAACAAAAAAACCCCCAGAATTAAAATACCCCCAGAAGTAAGAAAATATGTTTTCCAACGCGATCGCCACCAATGTCAAAGTTGCGGTCAAACCGGTACGGAAACTCAACTAACTATCGACCATATTATCCCCCTAGCACTAGGAGGAACTAACGATATAAGTAACCTCCAAACCCTATGTAGCCCTTGTAACTCCCAAAAGAAACATCATCTCGACCCACGCTTTCAACGCCACTTCAGCAGCTAGTAAAATAAAAAGCATCCCTTTTTGGGATGCACCATTAAAAAAATTAAAAAAATTTTTTTTAAGCAATAATTACCTCCGGCACAATTACTCATTAACAATTACCTATGAACCTAATTAGAAACAGACTCCATCGCTTAATAGACAGAATGTCAGAAAAAGAACTAGAAACAGCCTGGGAATACCTAGAAAACTACCACTGCGACAACCTCATGCTCAAAGCAATAGAAAAGGCCAAAAAAACCCAACGACCAGGCGACGCTTTAACCCGCGAAGAAGCAGAACAAATATTGTACTTTTATTACGACAACGCCTAAACTAAAATGTTTGGGCAAATGTCATGTAGCGAAAAAATCTTATTTAATAGTGAGCCTAGAAGTGCGTTATGCTCGGTCTTTTCTCAAAGATCTCAGAGCGCTTGAACCTGCTGCCTATCAGCAGATCTATGAATTTGTATTCAACAAATTTACCAAAATAAACTACATACAAGAACTGCCAGAACTGCGACCCCTAGGTTCCAGCGCCATCTTTTACCGATTTACAGTCGAAAACTACACCATCGGCATCGAAGTCACGGGCCAAATTATTAAATTTCTCCGTATTTTGCCAAAACCGGACATCTAGTCCGATAAACTACACGCTATAGACCAAAATGAAGCCAAAAACAATTAAAACTACCAACTTTCTATGGACGCAGCAGCACTCTGGCAACGCTACCAAAACTGGTTATATTACCACCAAGGACTAGAATTTTATGTCGATATCAGTCGCATCAAATTCGATGAAGCCTTTGTGGAGAAAATGCAGCCCAAATTCGAGAAAGCTTTCAAAGACATGGAAGCTCTAGAAGCAGGGGCGATCGCCAACCCAGACGAAGGGCGAATGGTGGGACATTACTGGTTGAGAAACCCCGACCTCGCCCCCACCCCAGAAATCAAACAAGAAATCCTCGAACCCCTCGAACAAATCGAAACTTTCGCCAAAAAAGTCCACAGCGGAGAAATCAAACCCCCCCATGCAAGCAAATTTACCGACATTCTCTGCATCGGCATCGGCGGTTCTGCCCTCGGTCCTCAATTTGTCGCCGAGGCCCTGGGAACAGATTCCCCACCAATGGAAATTCACTTTATCGACAACAGCGACCCCGCCGGCATAGATCGAGTCTTGAGGGAATTAAAAAATGGACTAGCTCGGACCCTAGTCATAGTCACCTCTAAATCTGGAACCACCCCAGAACCTCGCAACGGCGCGATCGAAGTCAAAGCTGCCTACGATTCTCAAAACTTGGACTTTAGCAAATACGCGATCGCCACCACCGGTCAAGACAGCAAACTCTACAACCAAGCAAAATCCGAAGGTTGGTTGGCAACCTTCCCCATGTCCGACTGGGTGGGAGGACGAACCTCGGAAATGTCCGCAGTGGGACTCTTGCCCGCCGCCCTCCAAGGCATAGATATTAGGGCAATGTTGCAAGGGGCCAAAGAAATGGACGAAGCAACCCGCCAGCATAGCCTTAAAGGCAACCCCGCCGCTTTATTAGCCCTAAGCTGGTACTTCACCGGCAACGGACGGGGCGAAAAAGATATGGTAGTCCTGCCCTATAAAGACAGCTTATTGCTCTTCAGTCGCTACCTCCAACAGTTGGTCATGGAGTCTTTGGGCAAGGAAAAAGACTTAGATGGAAATATTGTCAATCAAGGTATCGCCGTTTATGGCAACAAGGGCTCTACCGACCAACACGCTTACGTTCAGCAGTTGCGCGATGGAGTTCCCAATTTCTTCCTTACCTTTATTGAAGTTCTCGAAGACCGTCAAGGCACCTCCCCAGAAATAGATAAAGGAGTTACCGCCGGAGATTATTTATCAGGTTTTTTATTGGGCACCCGACAGGCCCTTTATGACAATCAGCGAGATTCGATTACCGTCACTATTCCCCGGGTAAATGCCAGAACTGTTGGCGCTTTAATCGCTTTGTACGATCGCGCCGTCGGTTTCTATGGCTCTTTGGTCAACGTCAACGCTTACCACCAACCCGGTGTCGAAGCGGGCAAGAAGGCGGCGGCCACCGTTTTAGATTTGCAGCGCAAGGTGGTAGATGTTTTGGTCAAAGAAGGAAATGCTTTATCCTTAGAAGCTTTAGCTCAAAAGGCCGGGGCATCGGACCAAATCGAAACCATTTACAAAATTATCCGCCATTTGGCCGCTAACCATCGAGGAATAGTTCTACGAGGCAATCTCGGACAACCTTCGAGTTTATCAGTAAGCTATCAGTAATAAAGGTTTGAGCTTTGGGGGCGAGAACATTAACTTGCTCCCAGCTCGCGATCGTTCTCCCTACCCTGTTGCTTCTATGCCTTTAACTATTCTTGTTGCTGATGACGATCTGGGAACTCGCTTGTCGGTGAGCGATTACCTGGAAATGTTGGGCTATTCGGTAATTGTTGCCGAAAACGGCAAGCATGCCCTGGCTTTGGTCCAACAATATCAACCCCATCTCATCGTTACCGATATAGCCATGCCCGAAATGGATGGTTACGAGTTGGTGCGTCGAGTTCGCGTTCGGCCCGAGTTCCGCCTGTTGCCCGTCATTTTTTTAACCGCCCGAACCAGTACCCAAGAACGCATTCGCGGTTATCAGTTGGGGTGCGATAATTATTTGCCTAAGCCTTTCGAGTTGGAAGAGTTGGGGGCCGTTATTCGTTCTTTGTTGGAGAGATACGCCCACTTCGCCCAGACTACTTCTGTTCCCAGTCAGCCCACAGTTGAACCAACCGCCGATGGAGACTCTCGGCAAAATCCTCTTTCTTCCCCTCCAGAGTCAACAGAACTTTTAGTTGGCCGCTCTACTTCGAGAACTTCTGTGGCCGATTCTTTCAGTTTTACTCAGCGAGAACAAGAAGTCTTAAATCTCTTGACAGATGGTTTGTCTAATGCTAAAATAGGCGATCGCCTTCACCTCAGCCCCCGCACTATTGAAAAATACGTTAGCAATTTGTTGAGAAAAACTGATACTAATAATCGTTCCGAATTAGTACGTCTCGCTATAGAAAATCGCCTCGTCGATTAAAGTTTATTTCACTTTTAATTGTTAGTTATTAACTGTTTATTATTAATTGTTAGTTTTTAATTGTTAATTGGCCATGAACCTCGTAGAACAGGCATCTTGCCTGTTCCACGGCGAGCTACTAAGGACAATTGTCATTGAGGGAGTGTCAAAAAATGGGAACTAATGGTTCCCAAAAAGTCCGCAATTGCGCACAAAAATTAGACCTCAAAAGTTAATGGCCCAAAAATGTGCGCAATTTGCGCACAAAAAAAATAGACATTAGATTTTGATGGCTCAAAAATGTGCGCAATTTGCGCACAAAAAAAATAGACATTAGATTTTGATGGCCCAAAAATGTGCGCCATTGGCGCACAAAAATTGGACATTTCTCAAGTTCAGCAAAAATCCCCAATTATTAATTGTTAATTATTAATTGTTAATTGTTAACTGTTAACTTTCAGTTTTTCTGCTGAAATAATATGTTCTAAAAGCCCCTCGCAAGCATCTAAAAGAAGGTCTATTACAAAGTCAAAACCTTTAGGACCGCCGTAATAGGGATCCGGCACTTCTTTAATCTCATGCTCCCGGCAAAAATCGCACATTAAGCGTATTTTATCCCCATATTTTCCTTGGCGATCCAAATAATTAATATTCCTATAATTCTCTTTATCCATCGCCAGAATTAAATCGAATTTCTCAAAATCTTCTGCGATAAATTGGCGTGCTTCTCCCCTAAGAATTATGCCCCTTTGTTTCGCTGCCGCCGTCATTCGAGGGTCGGGAGGACTGCCTATATGATAGCCACCAGTCCCCGCAGAATCGCAAACAATGCGATCGCTCAAACCAGCCTTTTCTATTAGGTAGTTCATAATATTTTCTGCCGAGGGCGATCGACAAATATTTCCCAGACAAACAAATAATATTTTATAAGGCATTAATTGTTAATTGATAATTGTTAATTGTTAATTGTTAATTGCTAATTGTTAATTGCTAATCCTAACCATTAGCAATTAGCAATTAGCAATCAGCAACTCAATTAAAGTCCTGGCAAATTCAAACCGCCAGTTAATTCTTCCATACGTTCGCGCATGGTAATAGTGGACTTAGTGTAAGCATCTTGCATGGCTTCAGTCACCAGTTTAGAAACCACATCAGCACCTTCTCCCAGAGCATCCGGTGAAATTTCCACCCTACGAGGCTCTTGGTTTCCACTTAGAAAAACCTTAACCAAGCCGCCCCCTGCAGCTCCTTCTACTTCGAGCTGGTCTAATTCTTCTTGTAATTGTTTAGCACCCTCTTGGACCTGTTGAGCTTTTTTAAAAGCCTCAGTAAGTTCCTTCATTTTGCCGAGGCCGAAACCAAATCCTTTACCTGATTGTGACATAACTACTTTTTTATGTTATTAAGCTAAATTTGCTTCCACTACGTCAATAGAAAAACGCCAATGGAAACCCACCGTTTGTGCAACATTTAACCTACTCAAAGCTCTGAAAACCTTGAATCAGTATGGCATCACCAGTTAAGGTAATGGCTGTTGCCTGCAAAGCTCGCAACAAAATATTGCGAGCGCCATTCCAATCTCCATGTCCGGCATTGACAATTATACCAATATAATTCAAGATAACTATTAACAAAAACTCCAGGTTCAAAATTCTCAAGTTATAGAGAATCGGAAAAATCGCCCAACATTTTCACTTCTGGCAACAATTTTAGAGACCAACGTTCTTCTACTCGTTCTTGAACGTAAGAGATCAAGCGAAAAATCTCCCTAGCCTTGGCCCCACCGCAATTAAGAATAAAATTAGCATGGAGTTGAGAAACTTGGGCCATACCGATTTGATAGCCTTTAAGACCAGTTTGTTCGATTAACCAGCCAGCAGTTTTAGGCTCTGGATTTCTAAAAACACTACCGCAACTCGGTAAATGATAGGGTTGGGTACTCCGCCGTAAATTAAAATTTGCACTTGTAGTTGCCGTTACCCGAGTGGGGTCAGAGCCTGGTTTTAGTTGAAAAGTAGCTTGAGTCACCACAATTTCTTTACCTTGGAGTTTAGAAGTACGATAGCCATACTCTAATTCCTCTTTACTAAGAATTTGGAGTTTGCCATCTGGGGATACCGTATGGACATTTACCAGAATCTCAGAGGTGCATTTACCTTGAGCGCCTGCATTCATCACCACCGCCCCGCCGACAGTGCCCGGGATACCAACGGCCCATTCCAAACCTTCCCAACCGAGTTGGGCAGCTTTCCAGGCCAAACGGGGGATTGGTTCCCCCGCCCCCACAGTCAGCAGTCCAGTTTTTGAGTCAAAATGGGTTTGACGTAGGTAGCGAGTGCCGACGACTAATCCGTTAATGCCGCGATCGCTAACCAAGAGATTAGAGCCTGCCCCCAGGAACATAATTGGTAAATCTTCCGATTTGGCCCAGTTAATGCTTCCTTGAAGCTGCTCTAAATTTTTAGGTGCCACGTACCACTGAGCGGGACCGCCTACGCGAAAAGAAGTCAAAGGGGCCAAAGAAACTTGCGACGCGATCGAACAGTTTGTCGCTTCTGAGAATAGAGAAACAGGAGAAAGCTGTCGTGTTTTGTCGGAACTAGCTAAATTAGAAGAGAGAGTCATGGTCATCACTGAATGCTAAAAATGTTAAGACCTGGTTGAAGTTTAATTAACATGAGTTAAGCACTGATAGAGCCTTCTGCAATAGACACAACCCGGTCTTCAGCTCCCTCGAAGGCCATGACCTCGGGAATAATTTGATTGAGGTTGCCCGCACCCAGAAATAAAGCTAAGTCCCCCGATTTCAGGATTTCTTTCAAACAGTGCTTGACTTCTTCTAAAGACGGGCAGTAGTAAACCTTTGGGTGGTAAGTAGCGATCTCATCAGCCAGACTTGGGCCGTTTACTTGGCCTGAATCTGATTCCCCCGCGCTATAAACATCGGTAACAACAACTATGTCAGCATCCTTAAAGGATTGAGCAAATTCCTTAAAAAAGGCCCGAGTTCGACTATAACGATGAGGTTGGAAGATAGCAACTACCCTTTCTGGTAGCGATCGCTCTTGTTGTGCCAATTCTGGTAGAGAGTTAGAATTTTCGGAGTTGGAGCCTAATTTATTATTTTTGGTCTGCAGAGCCGCTGCAGCCAGAGTAGCGCGAATTTCGCTGGGGTGATGAGCGTAGTCATCTACAAATACAATGCCGTTACAAATTCCGCGACACTCAAATCTGCGGCGGGCCCCTTCAAAGGCAGCAATGGCATCGGCGATCGCTGAAAATTCCAAACCCAACAATCGTCCTACTGCAACTACAGCTAAGGCATTACTTAGATTGTGCTGACCCAACAATTTTAACTGTAGTTGTCCGAGAATTTGGCCTCGTTCCCGAATTGTAGCTATAGTTTTGTCCGAGCGGTATTCCACACCATCGACGCTGTAATCTGCCCCCAATTCAGGGTTGAGGCTATAACTAATGCTTGGATTTAATTTTTCTCTTACTGTGGGACAGTCTATGCAACCTACAAGGGTTTGACAATTTCTTTTAAAGACTCTAAAAATTTCGACCACCTCTTCCAAACTTTGATAGTGGTCTGGATGGTCCAGTTCTATATTAGTGACGACCCCTATATAAGCTGACAGCTTTACCAGAGAGCCGTCTGATTCGTCTGCTTCGGCTACTAAGTATGGCGATTCTCCCACCCGGGCGTTGCCTTCCCAAGCATTTACCTCTCCACCTACTACTATGGTCGGGTCTAAACCAGCTTGTAGCAGCATAAAGCCTACCATACTGCTAGTGGTAGTTTTTCCGTGGGTTCCCGCTACGGCTATGCTCTGATAATCGTTAATCAGTGCGGCTAGTAAGTCGGAACGGTGGAAAATTGGACATCCTAATTCTATAGCTGCTTTGTATTCCGAGTTGCCTTGGTTTATTGCTGTCGAACAGATAACTTGTGGCAACTTGAATAAATTTTGAGAGTTGTTCGGGGTACTCTTTTGCAGGGACTCTTGTTGGGTATTTTTGCTCTTGGTGTCGCCCTCGCCACCTTCAAATAATAAACTTGTATCATTGCTGTCCCCTAATGATAAGGGCTCTGGCATCTTGTTATTTTTAAATAATTCAAAATTGCTGGCCTCTTGATGCCAAAAAATATGGGCTCCGATGGCTTGCAAGCGTTCTGTTATGTGGCTGGATTTAAGATCTGAACCATATATGGGCAGCTTGCGTTTGGCTAGAATATAGGCCAGGGCCGACATTCCGATTCCACCAATCCCGATAAAATGAAACGGTCTACCATTAAAATCAACTGTACTCGACATCGATCGCTCCTTACACACCACGCCACGCCAATAACACGCGATATCATACCAAGAATTATCTTGTTTGGATAGAGTTGGCTGTTAATTTACCAAAAATTCGTCTTTCAGGGGCTTCTGAAGAGGAAATCTTTTTTATTGCTTATGCATGTATCCTCTTTTAGGTGGGTAACTTTCCGGACATTCGGGGGCTAGGGACTGGGACTGAGAAAATTGGCCAGAGGCAGCAGACTTTTCTGCCCACAATCGCTTATTTTTGGCGCTTTGTGGTTTTTTTGCAACTCTCATCTCCAAAAATCTCGGCAAATAGTCATTAATGCTCTTGACTTAGGGCAGCTCTTTCTTGGCAGGTGTTGTTTTGGCTTAAAGATCGAGGAGGATCGTAAATGCTCTGGAAAAAGATCGATCGGGAGCCCGTTCGCTGTTATGATTATCCTCAAAGATTAACTTTCTTTTTAGAAATTTCAATTTTCACTCTTGCTGCTTTTTTTAGGAGGTAAAAGGTGCTTAGAGTCGCCATCAATGGTTTTGGACGCATCGGACGTAACTTCATGCGCTGCTGGCTAACCCGCACGGATAGCAAACTGGAGGTTGTAGGCGTCAACGACACTTCGGATCCAAAAACTAACGCTCACTTGCTTAAATATGACTCGATGTTGGGCACGTTGAAAAACGTGGACATCAGTGCGGATGAAAATTCCATCACTGTTAATGGCAAGACAATTAAATGCGTATCAGACCGCAACCCTTTAAATTTGCCTTGGGCTGATTGGGGTGTTGACTTAATTATTGAATCCACTGGTGTTTTTGTCACTGAGGAAGGAGCATCCAAACACCTACAAGCTGGAGCGAAAAAGGTCTTAATTACGGCTCCGGGTAAAGGTGGAAATGTTGGCACTTTTGTGATGGGCGTCAACCACGAAACTTACAATCACGACGATTATAATGTCATCAGCAATGCTAGCTGTACTACTAACTGTCTGGCCCCTATTGTCAAGGTTCTGCACGAAAACTTTGGCATTATCAAAGGCACCATGACTACCACCCATAGTTACACTGGTGACCAGCGTATTTTGGATGCTAGCCACCGGGATGTTCGACGGGCCAGAGCCGCTGCTTTGAACATCGTGCCAACTTCTACTGGGGCTGCTAAGGCTGTCGCTCTGGTAATCCCAGAAATGAAGGGTAAGTTGAACGGTATCGCTATGCGCGTCCCTACCCCTAATGTTTCTGTTGTGGATTTGGTGGCCCAAGTTGAGAAAAAGACTTTTGCCGAGCAAGTTAATGAAGTGATTCACGAAGCTGCTAATGGCTCTATGAAGGGCATTATTGAATACGGCGACCTCCCTTTGGTATCTAGTGACTATCGCGGCACTGATGTGTCTACTATTGTGGATGCTAGTCTGACGATGGTTATGGATGGCGATTTGGTTAAGGTTATAGCTTGGTATGACAACGAATGGGGTTACAGCCAACGAGTTGTCGATCTGGCTGAATTGGTAGCCTCTAAGTGGCCTTCTTAATCGTTTAAAAATGTTGAAACGCCTGTCTCTGGATTAATTCTTCGTCAGAGTTAATTCTTTGGCTGTCTGTTAACAAAATTTGGGTGTCGCTAGTGGTCGTTCCTACTATGGCGGCACCTTCTCCTATTTTTTTAACTAATTGTTGGCCGATTTCATCTGGCATTGATAGGACTAACTCGAAGTCTTCTCCACCATACAATGCCCAATCTAGTGCTTGTTTTTCATCAACTAACTTACTCAGGGCTGAGGAGATCGGTATTTGGTTTCTTTCTATTCTCGCCCCTAGTTGACTTGCCTGACACATTTGCACGATCGCATCTGCTAAACCGTCGCTGCTGTCCATCCCACCAATAAAAACTTCCGATTGGCATTCGTCGAGTAAAGACCAGAAAACAGGCCAGATGTCTAATCTAGCTCTTGGCCTCTGGTGGGCCTTCAGCAGATAACGGCGTTCTGCTTCTGGGAGGTCTTTTCCTAATTCTGGATTTAGAAGCACCTCTAAACCTCCTCTGGATGAACCGTGAAACCCTGTGACGAGTATGACATTTCCCGGTTGACAATTTGAACGTAATATGGCCCTATCTGGTGCTACTTCTCCAAAGGCTGTTATGGAAATGCTAATGACGGGCGATCGCGCTACATCTCCGCCAATTATGGGCGTATTGTAAGGCTCCAAGCAGTCCACTATTCCTCGATATAGCTCTTCTACCCAGGAAACTTCGGTATTGCCTGTTAGGCCAAGGGTAATTCCTATTCCCATCGGCCAAGCACCCATCGCCGCTAAATCTGATAAGTTGGCCGCCGTGGCCCGCCAGCCTGCATCCCTGGCCGAAGTGGTGCGATCGCTAAAATGCACCCCATCCACTAACATATCTGCGGTCACAACCAACTTTTTGCCCGCTTCGGTGCTAGGAATTATTGCCGCGTCGTCTCCTACTACATCTGGCGGACAAAACCGATGCAATCTTTTTAACAGTCCTCGTTCCCCGATATCTTTAACTTTCATTTGCTTTGCCCGAGCCAGCGATCGCTTTTTTTGTTGACTATTTAATCAAGCGTATAGACGTGCTTGACCAATTTAATAATAGCTTAACAGACAAAAATGCGTTTTGACAACCCATTAACAAAAAAAAATTTGTGAGAAAATTATATACAAAATATAAAACAAATGTAAAACACCCAGAAAGCAGCAATGCGGAGTAATAATGATATTATTAAATAATAACTCAAGTAAAAAGAGCAATTAAAAGTCATTATGGGATTATTTGGATTTAAAAAGAAAGTCAACTTACCAACTGCCTCCGAAGCATTACCAGGGCGATCGCAAACCATGCCAGTACCCTCTCAACATTACGTTAATGGCAACCAACTCAAACCCCCTTACCCAGAAGGACTAGAAACCGCGATGTTTGGCTTGGGTTGTTTTTGGGGCGCAGAGAGAAAATTCTGGCAGATGGACGGAGTTTACAGTACAGCAGTAGGTTATGCTGCGGGCATCACCCCCAACCCAACTTATCAAGAAGTATGTAGCGGCATGACAGGTCATAACGAAGTAGTAAGGGTCGTTTTCGATCCCAAACTAATAAATTATGAAACCCTTTTAAAAGTATTTTGGGAAAGTCACGATCCTACTCAAGGTATGCGACAGGGAAATGATGTTGGTACCCAATATCGTTCGGGAATTTATGTTTATTCCCCAGAGCAAAAGAAATTAGCAGAAGCTTCCCGGGACGTTTATCAAGAAGCTTTAAAAAAAGCAGGTTTGGGAACCATTACTACAGAAATTATAGAAGCTCCAGAATTTTATTACGCCGAAGATTATCACCAACAATATCTGGCTAAAAATCCTGGAGGATATTGCGGTTTAGGTGGAACTGGGGTGCAATATCCAGAAAACGCAGAAATAGCAGTTTAACAATTGCTAATGCTAATTGAAATCGGGTGCATCTCAATGCAAGAAGAAAGCCAAGAATTAGATGCTTTTTGTAGGACAGGCGTCTCGCCTGTTATCCGTCAGTTGGAGCGTTGAAGAATTAACAACTAACCACTAACAACTGACAATATGAGTCGAGCTGTTGGTCTTTTTACAAATATTGGGATGCTCCCACCGAGTCCTATAGATTCGGTTTTTCGGTATCTGGTGAAACCCGGTTTTTTCAAAAAACCGGGTTTCTTGAACGGTTCTCTAGCAATGCTAAATCGGTTGTGAAAAATCAAATATGTTGTTATTTTTATTACCGAATATCCTATTAGCTTTGGATGTTAACGCAGCATCAGGGGTAGTACAAAACTTAGTGGAACTTGCCTTCGAGATTTTACCTCGAATTGTTTGGGCAATTGGTATTATTTTATTAACCCGATTAGCAATTATCTGGATAAGCAGTTTAACTCGTAAATCTTTAGTGCGGATAGCTCCCACTTTACGAAAGTTTGTAGTTCAAGCTGTAGAAATTTTAACCTTAGTAGTAGGGGGAGTAGCTGCTTTAAATGCTGTAGGAATTAAAGCTACCAGCGTAGTTGCAGTTTTGGGTGCAGCAGGTTTAGCAATAGGGCTATCTTGGCAACATACCTTATCTCATTTTGCTGCTGGGATAATGTTAATTAGCTTGAGAGCATTTGAGGTAGGAGATACGATTGAATGTGCTGGTATTAGCGGTGTAGTAGAGGCGATCGGGATTTTTTCAACCACTATTGTGACGGCGGATAATGTCAAAGCAACTATTCCCGGTTGGCAACCAGCTTTTTAATGGTGTATTGAAAAATACTACAACTATGAAAACGCGAAGGGTGGATTTAGAAATAAATATTGGCGATCGCCCCATTAGTCCTACGATTAATTTATTATTAGAAATTGCGCGATCGCATCCCCAAGTTTTAGAACAACCCGCCCCTACTTGTTTGGTAGCTTCTATTGGCAAAGAAACTATTTTATATTTGCGCCCTTGGTGTGATGCTAACGTTTACGAAGAAGTGCGTTCTCAAATTCAATATCAAATTCAAGAAGCATTCTCCATAGAAAAGCTAGAAGTACCAAAAAATATGCTTGAATAAGGGATTTTCTAGGGTGCATCTCAATTTGGCAAAAAACGAGATGGGAGCATCTCAATTGTGTAGAAACCAAAAACGCGAAGCGTTGCGAGGCACGAAGCAATCCCGCTTTTTGTTAGTGGTCAGTTGTTAGTTGTCAGTTAGGCAACTGACAACTAACGACTAACACAGATAGTTAATTTTTTGGTTTTTTTACAAATATGAGATGCTGCCAACGAAATTGCTTCGTTACCTCGCAACACTTCGCGGCTTTTTGTTTTCTTAAAAATTGAGATGCAGCCTAACTTATTCATGCCTTTTTATTTCTTCAATTATCCAATCAAACTTTTTTAAAACCTGACGTAAAGATTCTTCTTGGAGTGTAGACAAGCGCAAACTAGGGGCTCTAAACTCCTGTGGGTCTCTCGGAAGTGCCAGACCAATAGCACTCAATTCATCCCGAAGTTCCAGCCATTTTTCCTCATCATTAAACGGAGGCTGATTGCTGTAATGATTAGAATAAATTTCCAGACTGCCAGAAATATCCACCGTCAATAATTGTAAAGACTTTCTACCTATATGGAGTTGAGCGGCAAAACCTCCATAAGTATCTCCAGTGCCCCACTGAATTTCAATTAAAGATTCTTTACTTTTAGCCCAGCCATGAATATGTCTGGCCATTTCTGCCTCATCTGAACCGCGCCTATTTTTAAGTTCGTGGAAAAACGAACTTTCATCCCAGCGCCTTCTTTCGCGAGTAGCGCTAGATTTTCGTTGTTGCGCTTCGGTAGTTTGACCGATAACTCTCGGCACGAGAGTCTTAAGACCATCTTGACTGACATATTGCTTGATTTCAACGGCCAAGACTTCTACTGGATCCATTTGTTCGTTGAGAAATTCGACCATTCGCCGTAGCTCTGGAGGAATATCATCGGCTACAAAAACTAAACGAGTTTTACCAGCTTGGAGATTAGTTTTAACCTTCTGCCAGAAGATTTCTTCATTAGCATCAATACCGAGAAACTCTTCAAAAACCTGTTCCGGATCGCGACCGTGAAGGCGACAGTTAGCTTCAAACTGAGCGATAATTGACTCAGTAGGCCAGTAAACAAATACATTAGCGACGTATTCCAGCATTTGACCGACTACTTTTTGCCGGACTTCTTGGTTGTGGCTGCGTTTAATTTCAACTAATGTAGGGATGCCATCTTGGTCTAGGAACAAATGAGTTAAAGACCATCGTTCGTTAAATTCTTCTTCTGCCGAAAGGGATGCTTCTCTAGAGATTAATAACCATCTTCTAGGAGTTGCTCTGTCTATTTCATCTCCAGCGAGGAGATTGGGATAAGTTTCCAGTAGCTCTTGTAGCTGATCTTCGGAATCATAAGCTTGTTCTGTCATTTCTACAAGGCGATCGTCGTCCTGAATGAGATAAATTCCTCCACCCATCACAAAAAACCTTTTGTCCTCCATTAAGTTTAAGCTTTTGCACGGCCATAGTCAGTTTATGAATCTAATAACCACTGACCGACAAACACCTTTTCTGCTGGCCCGCTCATGTAAATTTTTTCGTCCGAGCTTGACCATTCTATTTCTAAAAGACCTCCAGGGAGCTCGACTGTGACCTGGCGATCGCATTTTCCTGTCAAAACTCCTGCCACCACTGAAGCACAAGCACCCGTTCCACAAGCCAAAGTAGGGCCTGCCCCGCGTTCCCAAACTAGCATTTTCAAGTAATTTGGCTTTATTACCTCAATAAATTCTGTATTTGTCCTTTCGGGAAATACTGAATGATGCTCGAATTTTGGTCCCAAAGTTTCTAAAGGAATGCTGCCAACATCTTCGACAAAAGTGATACAGTGGGGGTTGCCCATACTGACGCAAGTTACTGGCCAAACTTTGCCATCTATTTCCAAGGGTTGTTCTACGACTTTAGCATCGGCAGTTGTTAAGGTTGTAGGAATTTGAGAAGCTAATAGTTTAGGGTGTCCCATATCCACCATTACTTGGCCATCAGCTTGCAATTTAGGAGTAATTAAGCCAGCGAGGGTTTGAATTCGATATTCAGTTTTGTTCTGGCTATCCAAATCTGCTATAAATTTAGCTAAACAGCGAATGCCATTACCACACATTTCTGGTTCCGAGCCATCGGAGTTAAAAATTCGCATGGTGTAGTCGGTTTCCGACTCTGGGGGGAGGGCAAAGATGACTCCATCGGCACCGATGCCAAAGTGGCGATCGCATAATTTAACTGCTTGAATTGGGGTGACAATAGGTTCTGACTGATGGCGATTATCAATCAAAATAAAATCGTTACCCAGTCCGTGATACTTAGCAAATTTTATCGTCATTAAATCCTTAAAATTTATTTTGGGTAGTTTTGCTCATACTTCTAGCTATAATTGTCAATCTAACAATTTTGATTAAGATTAATTATGTCTGAATTTGATACCAGTTTGCCGAGCGTTCGCCAAATTCAAAGCTATATCAAGGATAAAAAAGAAGTAGAGATTAAGCTCATTGCCGGGGATCTTCATGTGGGCAAGGTCTTTTGGCAAGACCCGGCTTGTATTTGCTTGCTAGATCAATATGATTTGCCAATTATGATTTGGCGTCATGCCATTGTTTATCTTAAACCAAAAGGATAGTTTTTGATGAGGCCACGCTGTTCTTTTGTTCGAGCGGTGGCCAACTTTTGTTTGGTTTTCTTAACTTCAGAACCGGCAACTTATGAAAGGATGGGGTTTAAATTTTAGATTTTTGGCATTAGTGGGGATTAGCGATCGCATGAGTCGAAGTCGATCTCTAAGTGGCGATCGCCTATAATTAAATCTGCAAGGCATCGCTTACCATCTATTTCATAATTTGTCAAGCTTAAAGCAAATTTCCCAATATGATTTTCCGTGTCAAAATAAAAAGGATTTTCCGTAGCTCGATCCTGGCTATGGCTGCGGTTTTAGTGGCAATGGCAATACCAGGATTTAGCCAGACAGTGCAGGTGAGTCCGAGCAATCCTCAACTAGGAGATACTTTGTCTGTAGTAATAGGGCAAAATCTTGAAAGAGGAGGGCCACCGAAAGTCAAGATGGATGGAACGGCTTACCCAACATTTCCTATAGGAAATAATGGGTTTAGGGCCCTTTTGCCGACGACACCATTAGACCGACCGGGGGCCAGACAGATAGAAGTTATCGGGGACAATGGCAGCCAAAAATTAACAGTGCAAGTGAGCGATCGCTCTTTTCCAACTCAATCAATTTGGCTGCCACCAGAAAAGGAAGATTTAGAGCGCACGCCCATAGAATTTGAACTTCTAGAAGAATTTAAAGCGCGAGTAACGCCAGAAAAATATTGGAACGGTCCATTTTTAAGACCTAACGAAGGTCCAGTTAGCACTGGTTACGGAGTGCGTCGCTATTATAATGGAGAATTTGCAGAAGATTATTACCATCGGGGTGTCGATTATGCCGATTACGAAGGAGGAGCCGTAGTTGCCCCTGCTGCTGGTATTGTAGGTTTAGTGGGACTAGAATCTCAAGGCTTTGAGATTAATGGCAATACCATTGGCATCGACCACGGTCAAGGAGTGACCAGCGCATTTGTCCATTTAAGTCGCGTTTATGTCAAGGAAGGGGATTTTGTCAAAGCCGGTCAGATCATAGGTGGTGTAGGCTCGACGGGAATTTCCACTGGTCCTCATCTCCATTGGGGTTTATACGTTCACGGTATCTCGGTCGATCCAGTACCTTGGCGCTTTGAAGGAATTGAGTAAATAAGTTTTCCTGACTTTGAGGAAAGAAAAGATAGTCTCTACCCTCTAAATTAATTATCGATTTGGGCAGCAAAAAAAGTTGTAGCGTGCAAAAAAAGATAAATTTTTTTCTGTTTCTGTTGTGCGTATTTCATAATAACGAAAAATGCTATAACCTTATTCTAGTTAAAGATTAAGGTAGCGGCGTTAAGATTAATTGTCATAATGAGCATAGAAAAAATTGTCGAACAAGCTTTACAAGACGGTTATCTAACACCGTCTATGGAAGCGGAAGTAGGACGGATTTGTAATACTGCTTCCGAATTGTCCATTGAAGAGTATATGGCTCTGGATCGCCTGATGGGAGCGTTGTTGACTGGGGAAGTAGTTGTTTTACCCCGGAAACAGTTTATTAATGTGATGGAAGAATTGGTCTTGTCTGAGGCCATCGCTAGGGTGGCAGAGATTGAAGCAAGTACAGATCGAACCCTTGATGTTGGGGATATTGCCGCTTATGCTCTCAACAGATTGCCTCCACTGTATGCAACAACTGAGGAAGGAGCTCAATTTCAGCGCTCTAAGGCCAAAGAAGAATTACAGGGGTTTATTTCCCAACAAGTTAGGGAAGCGATCGCTCGAAATCTGGATCGGCCAGAATTTTTTCCTGACCGGATCGCCCTGGGCAAGTCTTCTGGAAACGAAGTTATGACTCAAGTGAGCAGTTTGCTCAAGAGCTATGCTCCTGAGTTCGAGCAACAACCCTAGTTTTCTATCGAACCAAAAACCTCTTCAACAAAACGAGGGAAAAACTCATGGATGCCAAGTTTTTTTTCACCCGAGCATCTATGAGTTTGTTGTTTTTATGAGCCAGAAGAGCTATTGGGAGGGGCAGCTACAGCTCCTTTTTCATTGGCTTTTTGTTCTCGTTTTTTTCTACCTGCTTGAAGGGCATCTTCCATAACCCGGCGAGCTTGGCCGATTTTTTCGAGACGATCGCGGTAGAGAGCTAAATCTTTAAGCAATTTTTCTTCTGGGAGGTTTAAAGCTGTAGAAATTTTCTTAAAAGCCTCTACTCTTTGGGATTCATTTTTAACCAATTCTGGTTCTACTAACTCCAGAAGAGAGAAAAAACCAATAGCAAACAAACGAGAATACTTAAATTTAGGGTTATGGGCGATGGCCTTCAAACATTCTTGTAGGTCGGAGTTGCTGTCGTGGCCTTCGCGAAGCGTTGCGGATGCAACATCGCTTTGTAAGGAAAGCCAAGACAGCAATTCCTCATAAGACATTTCTTTAGCAAGATTCTCCAATCTTTTAGCATCGGCACGGTATTTTTGGGGGTCGTCTTCCTGAGAGCGAATCAGAGCCGAAAAAATAGACTCTTTATCAGTTTTTTCGGCATAGCCTTGCATAAAGCGATCGAAAGCCGTTACAACTCCCAGAGCATAAAAAGGGTTATATGCAAAATCGACGTTAACCGAAACTAGGTGCATTTCCACCATCAACTCTTCGACCACGCGACTGTAAATAGAGTTAATGGGACGAGTATGAATAGAGTAGAAAGTTTTTTTGGTATCTGAAACGGTGCGAATATTATTCACCTGGCACTTTTATAAGTAAAACAATTTTAGGTAATAGGGAATGGGTAATTGGTAATGGAGCAAATAAAAATAGGGATGCTGTCATTACTTGATTTACCGCTACCTGGCTGGGAACCCTACCCCTTACAAGGGTAGGTTTTTAACAATCGGCTTTATATAAGCGAGGGTGGGGAGGGTGGGGAGGGTGGGAAGTTGGTCCGTGACAAGGGAGTTTTAATCTTGCGGGGACAAGGGAGTTTTAATCTCTCTCCCTTGTCTTCCCCCTCGGGTCTCTCCCCTTTCTCCCTTGTCTTCCTCTTCTCCCTTGTCTTCCCCCTCTTTCCCCCCACACCCCCCACACCCCCCACACTCCCCACCCTCCCGTTAACAAGGTAATTGTAAAAAACCTACCCCTGTGAGGAACCCTACCCCCCAAAAAATAATCGATCGCAATCTCTGACGAGCGCGAGTGGGGGACTTTATCATCATACAACAAGCGGGGATGGAACAGTGCTTGTGTCATCAATAATAAAATACCGTTTTTAACTTTACTGCCCCATCAGAAAAGATGAAGATTTCGCAACAATTCATTACCCTGGCCTCTTATTTAGCTGGAGAGTTTGAGAACCGCCAACAAGCGATGGCTTCTCCTGTCTGGTACGTTTCCTTACGTTTATGGCACAGACCCGTTCCGGTGGCCTTGTTTTC
Organism: uncultured bacterium; assembly: GCA_964609515.1. Lineage (GTDB taxonomy): Bacteria > Cyanobacteriota > Cyanobacteriia > Cyanobacteriales > Microcoleaceae > CALKCV01. The sequence continues at coordinate 22,184 of CAZSTZ010000006.1, forward strand.
CGAACCCGGTTTAGTTTTGTTTGCGGAACAGGCTAACATCCTGCAAATAGAGCGGCCTTATCGCCAGCGAATTATGCTGCTGAGGCCTTCAGTGGAAAATCCTAGTGCCATTGAAATTCAATATTATATGCCCAAAGACAGGGAAACCGTACTAGGTGGAGGTCGCGATCCTCAAATCCTCAAAAACCTTAAAGCGGCGCAACTAGAACTGCTTCCAGGCTGCACTCTCAAAGTAACACTAGAGGAACTAGAGCTTAAAACTTATAAATTCAAGGCATTTTTGCCCTCTGATAGTCCATGTTGCTTCACATATAAAGGCCAGAACTACCAAGTCGAGCTGGGATTTGAGGCCACCAGGGAACAATTTCTAAGTTACGACAAAGGAATTGACTCTAATACAGGCAAAGCCACTTGGGGAGCCTTATTAGGGCCATATAATTTTGTCAAATTGAAGGATTTGGCCTCAGAGCCTTTCAGTGCGACATAAAAACTGAAAGGCTGAGGGGAGAGAGTTTCAAGCTGAAGGCCAGAATTTCCGAGAATTCTTGTAGCATCCAGCCCAGAAATTTATTTCCTCAGCCCCAAAAGAGACCATCGGCGGATCGAGTCCTTAGGCCCTATTTCCTTCGCGAATGCCATGATTTAGGGCTTCTTCTTCTGTTTCAAAAATTTCAAAAACAGAATCCATCATCGTTACTTCAAAGACGAGCTTGGCCTCTGGATGAACGTTGCAAATGCGAAAACTGCCTTTAACTTTATCGGCATCTCGCATTCCTGCCACTAGCGATGTCAGGCCAGAGCTATCGATAAAGTTAACTTGACCTAGATTCACGACAACATGGCGACTGAGTTTGGAGATACATTCCTGCAATTTGAGGCGAAATTGCCAAGCAGTTGTAATATCCAAACGTCCGGTTGGTGCCAAGACGATTACGGTTGTACCGTCTTGGGTCGTGTGGGTTTTTTGTTCGATATGAATCACTGACCCTTCCCTCGGGATTATTTAATGCGCTGAGTTCTTTAAAGTGTAGTTTAACTCAGACATCCTAGTTTTGAGGATTCCAATTGGCCCAATCTTGAGGCTTTAAGAAAGTTTCATATAACTGAGCCTCGGGTGTATTGGGTTCTGGCTGATAGCAATATTCCCAGCGGACCAAAGGTGGTAAGGACATCAGAATAGATTCCGTGCGCCCGTTAGTTTGGAGGCCAAACACAGTGCCCCGATCGTAAACCAGGTTAAATTCGACGTAACGACCGCGACGGTATAACTGGAATTGACGCTCGCGATCGCCATATTCTATAGAGCGTCGTTTTTCAGCGATGGGCAAATAAGATGGTAAAAAGGCGTGGCCGCATTCAATGACAAAAGCAAACATGGTTTCCCAGTCCATTGCTTCCAGGTTGCCGAGCTGGTTGCTATAGGCAGCGGCGGGGCCTTGAGGTTCTGGACCTCGATATAATGGAGCTTGACCATCTTGATAATCAAAAAAGATGCCACCGACGCCCCGCGATTCTTGACGATGTTTCAGGTAGAAGTATTCATCGCACCAGAGCTTAAAGGCCGGATAAAATTCTGGGTGGTGGCGATCGCAAGCATCCTTTAATGTGTTATGGAAATGGGCCGCATCTTCGGCAAAGGGATAATAAGGTGTCAAATCTGCCCCGCCGCCGAACCACCAGACCGGGCCAGCTTCAAAATAACGATAATTGAGGTGGACCGTAGGAATGTAAGGGTTGCGCGGGTGCAGAACCATTGAAGTGCCCGTAGCATAAAAACCGTGACCTTCGGCTTCCGGTCGCTGGGCCAAAATGGTAGGAGGCAAACTTTCGCCCCAGACTTCTGAGAAGTTGACACCTCCTTGTTCAAAAACTCCTCCGTCGCAGATAACCCGAGTTCTGCCGCCGCCGCCGCCCGGGCGTTCCCAAGCATCTTCTTGGAACTTAGCAACACCGTCGAGTTCCTCCAGTCCTTGACAAATTTCGTCTTGTATTGACATCACAAATTCCTTGGCCCGCTCTCGACCATCAGCGGGAGGAAGGTTGCTAGAAGTAGTTGTGGGTATTGTAGATACAGTCATCTTGGTATTGACCTTGCTAGAGTGAATACTTGCTGTTCAAAAGCTAAGAGATCCTACCATGCCTGTAGAGTGTAATTTTTGGCTGTGGGTAACATGGTGCAATCCAAGATAAATTAATGCTCTGAAGGAGTAACTGGGGGCTAAGTTCCTATTTTTAAGAGTTAAAAATTACAGAATCTTTTAAGAAAGCAGTATTCTTGTAAACTAAGAATAAATATCTAGTCCCAGTTCCAGGCGTTTACTGAAAAACTCATGTCCAATAGTCTCGATACCGCTTCAGTTTTAGAAGTATTGCGGCCAGTTGAAGATCCCGAACTTCGCAAAAGTTTGGTGGAACTCAACATGATTCGCAATATCAAAATAGATGATGGCCAAGTCAGTTTGACTTTAGTTTTAACTACTCCTGCTTGTCCTCTGCGAGAATTTATTGTCGAGGATTGTCAAAAGGCCGTTAAGCAATTACCAGGGGTTAAAGAAGTCCTGGTGGATGTGACGGCGGAAACGCCACAACAAAAAGGACTGCCCGATCGCCAAGGCATTGAGGGTGTCAAAAATATTGTGGCCATTTCTAGCGGCAAAGGAGGGGTTGGTAAAAGTACCGTTGCTGTTAACGTGGCCGTATCACTGGCCCAAATGGGTGCTAAAGTTGGACTGCTAGATGCGGATATTTATGGCCCGAACGACCCGACCATGTTAGGACTGGCAGATACTAAAGTAATGGTGAAACAAGGCCCCCAAGGCGAGGTGTTGGAACCTGCCTTTAATCACGGGGTCAAATTAGTTTCAATGGCCTTTCTTCTTGACAAAGACCAACCTGTAGTTTGGCGCGGCCCTATGTTAAATGGGGTTATCAGACAATTTTTGTATCAAGTCAATTGGGGCGAGTTAGACTATTTGCTAGTGGATCTGCCTCCGGGAACGGGCGATGCCCAATTGACTTTAGCTCAGGCAGTACCGATGTCGGGGGTGGTAATTGTTACTACTCCGCAAACTGTGGCTTTACTAGACTCTCGCAAGGGTTTAAAAATGTTCGAGCAGTTAGGGGTTTCTGTGTTGGGAATTGTGGAAAATATGAGTTATTTTATCCCTCCAGATCTGCCCGAGAAAAAATACGATCTTTTTGGTTCTGGTGGAGGTGAAAAGACCGCTGCGGAATTAGGAGTGTCTTTATTGGGTGGAGTGCCTTTGGAAATGCCTGTCCGAGAGGGGGGCGATGCAGGGGTGCCTATTGTAGTTAGCCATCCGGAGTCTGCTTCTGCTAAAGAGTTGAAGGCGATCGCTCAAAAGATTGCTGCTAAGGTCTCGGTGGCAGCTTTGTCATAAAACTTTGTGGCTCTTCGGTGTTTAGCTTGCGCTCATCATTGATGCGCGGGAACGGGGAACGGGGAACGGGGAACGGATTTGGGATTTTTTTCTTACTAACTAGCACATCTAGTTATTAAAAAAAAGTAGTTTAATGGTGTTTGCGTCAATTTTAAATTTGTTCTTCCCCGTTCCCTGTTCCCTGTTAAGAGTTCCCGCTCATCGTAAAATTACCATTTTAGCAAACCTTCGTACCGAAGACCCAACTTTGTCAGAAAATACAATAGTAATAAACAACAAAGAAATTTAAGTTACCATGATTTTACCAGGTGTAGCAGTTAAAGTTAAAAATGCTGGGGATATTTACTACGGCTTTCAAGGTCAAGTTCAACGAATAGGAGATGGGAAAGCAGCGGTATTATTTGAAGGAGGAAACTGGGATAAATTGGTGACGTTCCGACTTTCGGAGTTGGAAGAAGTAGATGCTACGGCAGGTCGCCAAAAGAAATAATGGGGAGCATCCCATAGAAAGCAAAAATATTTTTTTCGATCTCATACCTCGAACCTCAAAGATCTCCTACCTCCCGCTTAAGGAGGTCCTCTGACCTCTGACCGAGGACCATTAGCGTTCAATTTTTGGGTTTTTACTTGCATTGAGATGCTCCCAAATAATGTGCATCTCAATTTTCAAGCCCACCAATAATTGGACGTTTTTTGTCAGTTGTTAGTTGTTAGTTGTTAGTTGCAATTTGGAAGTTTTTGCAAATGTTAGATGCTCCCTTATTGATTAACAATTAACAATTAACAATTATTAAAAAAAGGATTCAGAGAATGCGCCTTCCTTTACCTCAATTTCCGACTTCTGCTCGGGAACCGGATAAAATAGCGGAAGTAATTGAAACGGCAACTACAGAATTTCTGGCTCAATGTTTGGAACCAGAAGAACTAAATTTTCCAGCGATGCCACCTTTTGGAAGCTGGGTGAAAGCGATGGATGAAGTGTCGGGTAATCAAGTCTATGGAGTGATTTATTACGCGACGACAATGCCAATTGATTCAGTTCATAGAGCGCGAGCTTTGGGGATGTCGCTACCGGAATTAAGGGAGCAACAACCTCAAATTTTTGCCATGTTAAAAACTGAATTTAGGGCGGCGATCGTGGGTTTTACATCCAAACAAGAAGGTTTAAACGGTTCGACGGCAGAAAAAGAAACTATTTGTCAATATATTCCTCCTCGCCCTCCCCAAATTCATCAATCGGTTTATTTATGTAAAGCAGAAGAGGTGGTAAATTTTAGCGAGAAGTTAGATTTTCTCAGGACGCTATTAGAAGTAAAAAATGCTCCGGTAGATTCTTTAGTGGCGACGGCGATTAGAGAGATTTATCAGAAGAGAAAATACGATCGCTCTTGGTTAGTGCGGGCAGGAAGAAATCTGAGCGTGTTACTGAAAGACGATTACGATCGCTTAAGAATAATTTTGGGGCAAATTAGTAATTAGTAGGCAAGAGGCATGGCTGCAAGAGGCAAGAGGGAGTATTTTGTTTGAAAATTGAGTTTGATTTTAGAGTTGTTTGTGGTAAAGTGGAAGAGTTGTCTAAATTCGCACATCTAGGACTTCGGGTGTTTTGAGGGTGAAGACCTTAAAATCTTAGAGCCTGGATGGAGGATAAACCCGAATCAGGAGATAAAAAACTTATGCCAGTTGTCAGTTTGGCTCAACTTTTAGAGTCTGGCGTCCACTTCGGACATCAAACCCGTCGGTGGAATCCAAAAATGGCTCCCTATATTTATACGGAGCGCAATGGCGTTCATATCATAGATTTAGTTCAGACTGCCCAGCTGATAAAGGATGCCTACGATTACATGAGGACGGTTTCCGAACAGGGAAAAAAAGTTCTTTTCGTTGGCACGAAGCGTCAAGCGGCTGGTATCATCGCTACTGAAGCTCAAAGGTGCGGATCGTATTACGTTAACCAAAGGTGGTTGGGCGGAATGCTGACAAACTGGACCACCATTAAAACCCGGGTGGATCGACTCAAAGAGTTAGAGCGTTTGCAAGAAACGGGTTCTCTAGCTTTGCGGCCGAAAAAAGAAGGGGCCGTTCTGAGGCGAGAATTGGCCAAGCTCCAGAAATATCTGGGGGGCATTAAAAATATGCGTCGCATACCAGATGTCGTGGTGCTGGTGGATCAGCGACGAGAATATAATGCGGTTCTCGAATGTCAAAAATTGGGAATTCCCATAGTGTCGCTATTAGATACAAACTGCGATCCTTCTCAAGTAGATGTTCCGATCCCGGCTAATGATGATGCTATTCGGTCAATTAAACTAATTTTAGGGAAATTGGCAGATGCTATCTATGAAGGTCGTCACGGTGAAGTACCAGATTCGGAGCTAGTCGACGAAGAATACAACGACGAAGACTATGAAGATTACGAAGGTACTGAAGACGAATTCGAAGAAGACGAGAGGGAGGAAGATGATTCCGAGGAGTAGTCAAAATCGAGTTAATTAAGCATAAGTAAGGAAGGTGGTTTGAGTCAGATTTAGGCAGAGATGATGCTAAATTTGCCTATTAACCCACCTTACTTATAACCCTAATAAATGACAGAAGCCAACTAATTGTTGTGTATTATTAAAAGCAAAAAGGAATTTAGGAAAGATGGCGGAAATACAGGCAAAAACTGTGAAAGAACTGCGCGAAAAAACAGGTGCGGGGATGATGGATTGTAAAAAAGCTCTGAAAGAAAATGAGGGAGATCTGGAAAAAGCGGCAGAGTGGCTGCGGAAAAAGAATATGATTTCTAGTGGCAAACTAGAAAATAAAGTAGCAGCAGAAGGGCTAGTGGATAGCTACATTCACACTGGAGGTAGAATTGGTGTTTTGGTAGAGGTGAATTGCCAAACAGATTTTGTGGCTCGCAATGACAGTTTCAAAGAGCTAGTGCGCAATATTGCGATGCAAATAGCTGCTTGTCCCCAGGTAGAATATGTGAAAGTAGAGGAGATTCCGGCAGATTTTATTGAGAAAGAAAAGTCAATAGAAATGGGCAGAGAAGATCTGGCTAGTAAACCAGAAAATATAAGGGAAAAAATCGTTCAAGGACGGATAGAAAAACGCTTGAAAGAGCTTTGTTTGATGGATCAACCTTATATTCGCGACCAGAATAAGATTGTGGGCGAGTTGGTGAAGGAAGCTATGGCTCAGTTAGGAGAAAAAGTTGAGGTTCGCCGCTTTGTCAGGTTTGTTTTGGGTGAAGGTATTGAGAAGGAAGACACTAATTTTGCTGATGAAGTGGCGGCGCAAATGGGAGAAACATAATAGAGCTGAAGGGAAGCAAAAGGTTAACGCTTTTTGCTAATTGTTAATTGCTAATTGCTAATTGCGTGCCTTAGACGCTCGATTAGCAATTAGGGATTAGTCATTAGCCAAATATTAAGTAATATTAAGTCGCAATAAATAACCATAATAAAACGAAGAGGGCAATGCAATTAAGGCCAAGGGTTCCACGCAACTCAATTGTTAATTATAGCATTTCCCGTATCGCTGAGGTACAAGAAAAAAACGCTTTTTGGTAATAGGGAACGCGGTAATGGGTAATAGGAATGCCATTCTTTACAAGAAAAAAATACCATTCTTTATTTGGGCTGCAGATTCGATTTACCCATTACCCATTACCCATTACCTCAATAAAAAATGTACCCTTTCCTTCTGGGGAAACGCTATATTAATTGTTAATTGTTAATTGATATAAGATGGGGCAGAGTAAGATATGGCAGGAGCAATAGAGAAAATAGAAAAGGAACTAGGGGGAATAAGAGAAGCGCTCGGCGATTTGGGAAAAGAATTTAATGTAACTTACGAAAATTATCTAACTGCCTTGGGAGAAGCGGTGGGCCAGCAACTAATCCTTGCTAGCTACCATCTATGCACTCAAAAAGAGCCCGAACGGTTTCTGAAATTATCGTTTTCAAGCCGACAAAAAATGCAGCAAGAAATGCGAGCTTTAACGAAAAAAACGACGGAAAAGCTCCAAGAATTATTGAAGCAAGAAAGAGAAAAAAAACAATCGACAGGGGGATTATTATCGATTCTGAATTTAACAAAAGAAGGGGAGCCAAATATAAATTTGGCAACCAAGAAAACTGAGGCACAAACAAACAGCATCAATATCGATCCATCTCAGTTGTTTGCTGCCAAGCTAAATTATCCTTTGCCTTCAGGGCTTCAGGGGGAAATAAAAGCAGAAGAAGCTCGGGAAGAAGAACCAGAAGAAGAAGAAGAAAAAGTAGAGAAGACAATTGAGAGTCCAGAAGATTTAGCAAGTTGGCAGCATAAAATAGAAAGCTCGATACCTAAAATTCTGAAAAATTTATCTCAAAATAGTAATATTTTATTGCAAAAAGCAGGTATTTTACCTAAGAAACTACCTCCTCAAGTTTTAGAAGCAGCATCCCAAATAGAATCGAACGATGCCCCTGTAACGGGCACCCCGAATTTATTAAACTTATTAATTGAAACTGAAGAAGGAGAATCAGAGGAGAAAAGTGCGGAAGTTACGAAAGTAACAGCTATTCATCTGCGATTATCGGAGATTGAATTTGCCGATGCTAGATTAACAGCGTGGCGCAAGGAAATTCGTAAACTTTCAGAAAGGTTAAAGCAGTTGCAACGGGCGTATAAGAAAAAGCAGCGCGAACTAGCTGTAATTGAAGCTGAATCTGCTTGGCGGGCAAGTTGGTACGATGAATAGAAGAAGCAGGCATGCAGGCATGCCTGCAAGAGGCAAAAGGAAGGCAACTACCCCTTAATTGTGCGTAGATACTTAATTGTTAATTGTTAATTATTAATTGTTAATTACTTAGCTATGAATACGGAAAAACCCGATTGGGTGCGTTTAGAAAAAGCTCTTTCGGTAGAAGCTGAAACAGGCTTTAATAATATTCAGGGAAAACAATATTTATTTAACGATTTTCTGAGTTTAAGTTTGAGCAAACCTCCGGAGATTTTGCCAACTTTCTTTCGTCGCAAGTCTCAGGATATTTCGTTTAGGTTTGCAAGATATTCGGAGATGAATTTAGAAGAAAGGCAAATTCTAGTGGCTAAAACTCAGGAATTTTTGATGGAATTGAAGTCAGTTTGCGAGGCAGCGGAACTGGCAGAGAAAAAGAAATTAGAAAGGAGAAAAGAAGAAAAGAATAGTGGAAAAGTTAATACTAATTCAGTCATTGCTAAAAATATAGAAAAATTTAGCCCTAATAGTTATTTAGAGCAGCCATTAACACATATTAAAGGGGTGGGACCGAGAAATAGCGCTCGCCTCGCCAAATTAGGATTGCAAACGGTCCGCGACGTACTTTTTTATTATCCTCGGGACCACATAGACTACGGTCGTCAAGTTCCGATTAAAGAATTGGTACCGGGAGAAACTGTTACTATCGTAGGAAATATCAAACGTTGTAGTTGTTTTAACAGCCCAAAAAACAAAAAATTAACGATTCTAGAAATAATTATAAAAGACGCCACGGGGCAAATAAAAATAACTCGTTTTTTTGCAAGTATTAGGTTTAGTAATAAAGGGTGGCAAAAGCAGCAAAAAAATCTATATCCGGAGGGGGCGGTAATAGCAGCATCGGGGTTAGTGAAAAAAAACAAATATGGGATAACTCTGGACAATCCCGAACTAGAAATATTAGACAGCGATAGCGATACAATTGAATCGATGAAAGTAGGTCGGTTGCTGCCGGTTTATCCTTTAACGGAAGGAGTGGGAGCAGATTTAGTTAGACGGGCGGTAGTTGGGAGTTTGCCCGCCGCAGAAAAAATTTACGATCCTCTGCCGGCGGCGTTTTTAGAAAAATATCAATTAATCAATTTACAATACGCGATCGCCCACATCCACTTTCCGAGCGATCGCGACTGTCTCTCCGCCGCCCGTCGCCGCTTGGTATTCGACGAACTATTCTACCTCCAATTAGGACTGCTGAAGCGCCGCCAACAACATCGACATATCAAAACTAGCGCGGTTTTAACTGCTACGGGGGAATTAATAGGAAAGTTCTACAAAGTCCTTCCTTTTGAATTAACCAAGGCGCAAAAAAGAGTAATTAGCGAAATTTTAATCGACTTGGAAAAACCGGAACCGATGAACCGACTGGTACAAGGGGATGTAGGGGCGGGTAAAACGGTGGTAGCGGTGGTGGCAATGCTGGCGGCGATTCAGGCAGGTTATCAAGCGGCATTGATGGCACCGACGGAGGTACTGGCAGAACAACATTATCGGAAATTAGTAGGTTGGTTTAATTTGTTGCACTTGCCAGTAGAGCTGTTAACGGGTTCGACAAAAGCGGCTAAACGCAGAGAAATTCAGGCTCAATTAGAAACGGGGGAATTGCCGGTTTTGGTGGGAACTCATGCCCTAATTCAAGAGGGGGTAAATTTTCAGAAATTGGGTTTAGCGGTAATTGACGAACAACATCGATTTGGGGTGCAACAGAGGGCAAAATTGCAGCAAAAAGGAGATTCTCCTCACGTTTTAACGATGACGGCGACGCCTATTCCTCGAACTTTGGCTTTAACTTTGCATGGAGATTTAGACGTGAGTCAATTAGACGAATTGCCACCGGGGAGACAACCAATTCAAACTACTACTTTTACTGGGAGACAGCGTAGAAAAGTTTACGATTTGATGCGCAGAGAAATAGCGCAAGGGCGACAGGTTTATGTTATTTTGCCGTTGGTGGAAGAGTCGGAAAAGTTGGATGTTAAATCGGCGGTTGAAGAGCATCAAAAGTTAGCTGAAATTTTTTCTGAATGTCAGGTTGGTTTGCTTCACGGCAGGATGACGAGTGGGGAAAAAGAAGAGGCGATTAATAATTTTCGGGATAATAAAACTCAAATTTTGGTTTCGACGACGGTGGTCGAGGTTGGGGTTGATGTGCCTAATGCGACGGTTATGTTAATAGAAAATGCCGAACGTTTTGGGTTGTCTCAAATGCATCAGTTGCGGGGTCGGGTGGGTAGGGGTTCTCACCGTTCTTATTGTTTGTTGATTAGGGGGGCGGGGAGTAACGATGCTGTAGAAAGGTTGCAGGTTTTAGAACAGTCTCAGGATGGGTTTTTTATTGCTGAGATGGATATGCGGTTGCGGGGGCCGGGGCAGGTTTTGGGTACTCGCCAGTCGGGGTTGCCGGATTTTGCTTTGGCGAGTTTGGTTGAGGATCGGGAGGTGTTGGAGTTGGCCCGGGTGGCGGCGGAGGAGATTATTGAGAAGGATGAGAGTTTGGAGGATTGGCCGCCTTTAAGGGACGAGTTGGAACGACGCTACCAGAAGATGATGGGTGGGTCGATTTTGACTTAGGTGATGGGGAACAGGCAGGATGCCTGTTCTACGCTTAATTGGGAATAGGATAAATTAGCAACGGTAAAGAAGCAGATTGACGGCGTGGGTTATCGTTGAGAAAATTAGCTATTCCCTATTCTCAATTCCCTATTCCCAAAAAGCGGTAAATTATTGGTTTGATTCGCTATGAAGATGGGTTGTTAATTATTTTCTGGCTTTTTTAAGCATTTCAATTAGGGTTTGATGGGCGTCTTCGGCATCTTTTAAATCCCGTTCAAATTCGATGCGGATGGGGACGGCATATCCCTGTTTTTTAGCGGTCAAACTCATGCCTTTGGCGTCTATTGAATCCATTACGGCGGCGGTAACATTGGGGGAATTGCCGTAGGTTTGGGCGTAAAGAAGGACGGCATCGGCGTGGTCTTGGTTCATGTGGGAACAGATGCGATCGCTTACTTCTGGGGAAAAGTTTTCTGACATGATAAAAATCCGGTAATTGTTAATTGTTAATTGACATTTATCTGCGATATTCGTCGCCACAGTCGCCGATAAACTTAAATAGGTCTCTGGATTCAGGGGCGATCGAATTAATTTTTTGGTAATCTTCAGCATCGAGACTAAAGTCGAATACTTTAGCATTTTCTTCTAAATGCTCGGATATTCCCAACCTTGCCCCGATAATAACGCCGGCTACTTGAGGCTGTTCTAAAACGTAACGAACTGCGACATTAGGAATGCTAACTCCGTGTTTTTCGGCAATGTTTTTGAGCAGTTTTAGTAACCTTTGAAATAGACGCCAACCGCCCCAAGAATCGAGCATATTTTTGTATTTTCTCAAGCTTACCGTATTTAATTGGGGGCCGCGAGGTTCGGGAGTTCCCAGATATTTTTCTGATAATAAACCGCCACAGAGAGTTCCGTAGGCAAAAAGTTTAACGTCGCGTTCAGTACACAACTGCACCATTTGTACTAAGGGGCGACGGTCTATTAGAGAAAATTGTACTTGATTGGAGACTATTTTGATGCCGTTGTCGAGGATAATTTTGAGGCGATCGGTGTCAAAATTGGTTAAGGCAAGGTGTTTGATTTTGCCTTCCGACTGAAGTTCTGCCATGTAGTGGAGGGCATCTAAGTAACTTTTATTTTGATATTCCCACCAGTGGAACTGCATTAAGTCGAGGGTTTGTACGCCCATCCTTTTGCGGGAGATGTCGATATTTTTCTCGACTAACTTTTTGGTCATTTTTGTGGGTCTCGGTACCCATTTAGTGAATGCTTGAATCTGGGAGAGGGCTTCTTGGCCGCGAGATGCTGCCAGTTGTCGTCTAAATTCGCCAATAAAATCTTCGGCTGGGCCATAATGGTCTGCGAGATCCCAGGTGGTGTAACCTGCATCGGTGTAGCGAAACATTTTCTCGATCGCTGCGGTGGGGTCTATTCGTCCGTGGGCACCTGAAACTTGCCACATTCCGTTCAAAATTCGACAGATATTTAGGTCTGGAGTAAACTGTAGTTTACTGGAGTCTGGTAATTTCATTGGAGTCTTGTAATTCTTGGCTTCTTATCCACTTACTTAATTCTTTTAAAATAGTATCAGTTATTGGCAACAGGTAATTATGAGTAGTTAAAATTTAGATTTTAGATTGTTGTTGAGGCGATCGCCTGCCCACCTCTGAAGTGTTAGTCAAATCGTTTTTTTAAACATAATAAATATTGAGGTTTTGCCTCTCCTATTACCGATATTATTTTAGATGAAAACGGCTGAATTACATCGAAAAAACTACTGGAAAAGGGTGTTGTATCGGACTTATGGAAAATAAAAAATCTCCTCAAAAATCTTGTCTAAAACCGCAACCAAGGGAATGCATGGCTAACGGGTTGCTCGAAGAGGTAGAGAGGTTGACAAAAGAGCTAAAAAATGCTAAAGAGGAGCTACAGCAGGAGAAAGTGGAACATCAGCGAGCCAAGGAAGCGTTAGAAAAAAGCGAAGGACGTCTGGATACAGCGATCGCGAAAGCGCCGATCGCTTTATGGGAAATAGATAGTAAGGGGTTGTGTCTTTTTATACAGGAACGAGGGTTAGAATTATCTGGTTTCGGCTCCCATCTCGCTGTAGGGAAGTCAGTATATGAGTTATGTAGAGAGGAATCCTTGGTTTTAGAAAATATATCGCTGGTACTTGCAGGGGAGGGGAGGGAATGGATGTGGGAAGTGGGGGATTTGGTTTACGAAACAAAAGTAACGCCAGAGAGAGACAATTCGGGAAAAGTTGTGGGAGCGAGGGGGGTATCGATAGATATTACGGCTCGTCATAGATCGTCGGCGGCGCTGCAAAAAGCAAAGCAAGAGTTGGAAGTGAAGATAGAAGAGCGAACGTCGGCATTAAAAGAGTCTAACGATAACTTAGTTGAAGAAATTGTGAAACACAAATTGGCACAGCAAGAACTACAGTATCGACTGGACTTAGAATCGCTGTTAGCAACTCTTTCTACATATTTAATAGATTTGGCTTCGTCTGAGATAGATAACGGAATCAAAGTAGCATTGGAGTGGATTGGAACTTTTAGCGAGATAGACCGCAGTTATGTATTTTTGTTAGACGAAAATTCTAGATATATAAGCAAAACTCACGAGTGGTGTACTGTGGGAATAGCATCGCAAATAAACAAAAGACAAAACATACCGCTAGCAAATCTCGAAGAGTGGGAAAAAAAAGTTAGAACAGAAGAAGTTATCTACATTTCCAATGTGGCAAAATTGCCAAAAACAGAAAGTAGGATAAAAGCATTGTTGCGATCGCAATCGATTAAATCTCTAGTATTAGTACCAATGGTATATTGCGGTAATGTAATGGGAGTATTGGGATTTGAGTCGGTGCGATCGCCTAAAACCTGGTCGGAAGATATCATTTCTCTATTGCGAATTATGGCGGAAATGTTTGTTAACGCCCTCCAGCGCAAGCGAGTAGAAGAAGCCCTCTCCAACAGCGAGAAGAAGTACCGTAACTTAGTAGAAACTTCTCAGGATTTAATCTGGTCGGTGGATGTGGAAGGACGCTTTACCTTTGTCAATCAAGCTGCAAAGCGCATCTATGGTTACGAACCAACAGAAACGATGGGACGTTGTTTAACAGATTTTGTGTTTGGGGAACTCGAAAGCAACAGCGCAGAAACGAGTAACTCTTTTCTAGAGAGACTGAGGGTCGATTCCGATCTTAACATTCAATGGGAAACGGTGCATCGACATCGAGATGGAACTCCTGTATATCTGAGTTTCAACGCGATCGCTCTCTGGGACGAATTGGGCAACTTCCAGGGAGCAACCGGCACTGCCAGCGATATCACCGAACACAAACAATCGGAAACTGCATTAAAACAGGCAAAAGATAGACTGCAAGCTGTTTTGGATGCGGTACCTTGGTTTGTTTCTTGGCTGAGTTCGGATTTACGCTACATCGGGGTAAACAGACAATTAGCTGAGAGTTTTAATTTAACCCCAGAGGAATTTATCGATCGAGAAATAGGATTTCTGGACACCGGTCCCGATTTCGTTCAATTTATGCAGGATTTTTTCGCTAGTTCAAAACAGCAAGTTTCAAGAGAAGTCGATACCAGAGTCAATGGCGAGATTAAATATTATTTAATCGTAACTCAGAAATACGATGAGGGGAAAGCGGCGGTGTCGGTAGGCATCGATATTAGCGATCGCAAACGAGCGGAAGCAATGCAAGCTCAATTAATCGCGTCTTTGCAAGAGTCGGAAAGAAAATTCCGCAGTCTCTACGAAGCTACCAGCGATGCGGTGATGCTTCTGGACGAGGAAGGGTTTTTATTTGACTGCAACCGCGCCACATTAGAAATGTTTAGTTTTCAAACTAAAGAAAAATTATGCGGCAAACATCCCAAGGATATTTCTCCCCCATTTCAAGGAAACGGTCAAGATACAGAGAGTTCGATAAAAACACAAATTGCCATAGCTCTAGAAACCGGTAATGCTAGATTTGAGTGGTTCCACCGAAAGTTAGATGGAACTGAATTTCCAGCAGAAGTGTTATTAACTGCAATGGAATTTGGTAAAGTGCCCAATAACAGTTCTAACAAAATTTTTGGGGGAACAAAAGTGCTGCAAGCGGTGGTAAGAGACATTACGGAAAGGAAACGAGATGAAGACAAAATCAAAGCAGCTCTGGCAGAAAAAGAAGTGTTGTTAAAAGAGATTCACCACCGAGTAAAAAACAATCTTCAAGTAATTTCTAGTTTGCTGAGACTGCAATCGAGATATATTCAAGACCGGACGGTGTTGGAAATGTTAAAAGAAAGCCAAAACCGAGTCCGATCTATGGCTTTGGTTCACGAACATCTCTATCAATCTCAGGATTTATCGAGGATTGATTTTGCTGAATACATTCAGAATTTAGCATCGAATTTGTTTCAAGCTTATCAAGTGAATGCTAGGGGCGTGAAGTTAAAGATCGAGGTGGCTCCCACATTCCTCAATATTGATACGGCGGTGCCTTGCGGTTTGATTATTAACGAACTGGTTTCTAATTCGTTGAAATACGCTTTTAAAAATAGGAATTCCGGGGAACTTACGATTGAATTCGCTCGCGACGATAAAGATTTATTCTTACTGACAGTTAGGGATAATGGCAGAGGTTTTCCTCCAAACATAGATTATAAAAACTCTGGTTCTTTGGGACTGCGGTTGGTATGTTCGTTAGTAAGGCAACTTCGGGGTAATATAGAATTAAAGCCGGGTTGCGGCACGATTTTTCAAATATCCTTTCCTAGTTCCCTGCGATTAGCATAGAGGTGCATAAATGTCAAGAGCAAAAATTCTGATTGTGGAAGATGAAAGCATTATAGCCGAGGATATTGCCGACAGCTTAGAAAGCATCGGATATACGGTTGTTGGCATTGTTGCTTCTGGAGAGGAGGC
Organism: uncultured bacterium; assembly: GCA_964609515.1. GTDB lineage: Bacteria > Cyanobacteriota > Cyanobacteriia > Cyanobacteriales > Microcoleaceae > CALKCV01. The sequence continues at coordinate 37,847 of CAZSTZ010000006.1, forward strand.
GATTTTATTGGCGGGTAAATTGCAGCCAGATTTAGTGCTAATGGACATTATGCTCCAAGGAGAAATGGACGGTATAACGGCTGCCGAACAAATCCAATCTCGTTACCAAATACCGGCGATTTATTTAACAGCTTATGCCGATGATAAGACTTTGGAACGGGTAAAAGATACAAATCCTTTCGGCTATATTGTCAAGCCTTATGAAGAAAAAAATTTACATTTAACTATTCAAATAGCTTTACAAAGACATCAATACGATTCTTTAACTAATCTACCAAATCGCACTTCTTTTAGAGGGCGAGTTAACGAAATATTAGCTAGCAACAATCAAGTAATTGGAGCTAAAAATAATCCAGACTATCTTTTACCTATTCTTTACCTCAGTTTGGATAGAATTAATAGAATTACGGGAGTTTTAGGTCATGCTAATGGGGAAGTAGTAATTTGTAGCGTTGCCAAACGACTGTTAAATTCTGTTGAGGGTATAGATTTATTAGCTCGTTTAGAAGCGGCAGAATTTGCGATAATTTTACAACCAGTAGAAAGAATGCAAGATGGGGCTAGAATAGCTCAAACTATTTTAGATGTGATTTCTCAACCGGTGGTCTTGGAAGGTTATGAAATCTATGTAACTTCTAGTATCGGCATTGCTTTTTACCCCCAGGATGGTATGGAGGCAGAAGAGCTGCTAAAAAATGCTAATGCTGCGATGTATTACGCCCAACAACAGGGAGGAAATAACTATCAGTTTCATAAGTCTGAAGTCAGTTTTATTTCGAGAGAACAAATGGCTTTAGAAACGAGTTTGCGCAGCGCTTTGGAACGTTCGGAATTTAAGGTTTATTATCAGCCACAGGTAAATATTAAGACGGGTAAAATTATTGGGGCGGAAGCTTTAGTTCGCTGGCATAATTCAGAAAAAGGGTTGGTTTCGCCGGCGGAATTTATTCCGATGGCGGAGGAAATGGGTTTAATTATTTCTCTGGGAGAATGGGTATTGCGAACTGCTTGCAGGCAAATTAAAATGTGGCAAGATACAGGTTTTGATAATTTGCGGGTGGCGGTGAATTTGTCGAGGCGTCAGTTCAAGCAAAAAAATTTGAGCGATCGCGTTAGCAGGATTTTAAAAGAAACTGGTTTGGAACCAAAATATCTGGAGTTAGAAATTACAGAAAGTCTGGTAATGCAAAATGAAACTGAGGCGGCTTTAGTTTTAAAGCAATGGCAAAAACTGGGTATTAAAATATCGATTGATGATTTTGGCACGGGATATTCGTCGTTAAGTTATCTTAAGGATTTTCCTTTTGAAATTATTAAAATTGATAAGAGTTTTGTGAGCAATATTACGGAAGATAAGAAGACGGCTGCGATTACAATAGCGATTATTCAATTGGCGCATAGTTTGGATTTAAAGGTAATTGCTGAAGGGGTGGAAACTGAGGAGGAATTAGATTTTCTCTCGAAATACGAATGCGATGAAATTCAAGGTTATTTATTCAGTCGTCCCCTGCCTGCTTCGGAGTTTGAAAAGTTATTAAAGAGCGATCGCCGTTTGACAATTAACAATTAACAGTTAACAATTAACAGTTAACAATTAACAATTACTTAAAGTATGGAATTAGCTAACCAACCGCCCAACCAGAGGCCGAAACCGGAAATGGCAGCTAATATAATAAAGGTAATAAAGCCATTAAATAACTCTATTAACCTTTCGCCTGCGACCATTTGAGCGATAACAGCACAGATAAGAGCGATCGCTCCCCAAGCGCCGATAATTAGCTCCGGACCGGAATCGGCCATTGCCTGGGCTATTTTTTTAGAGCGAGTGGCACTCCAAGCGCCGTTCCATGCCCCCCACCAACCGCCCAACCAAAAACCCATGATGCCGCCGATGCCGTTGGGGGTTTTGGAACCGACGAGGGCATCGGTTATAGTACCGAACACATAGCCTGCGGCGGCCCAGATAATAGAACCCATCACTACTGGAACTATATTAGTTGCGCCGAAGCCGGCAATAAATCCTAACATGGCGATCGCTCCTGCTATGGTTACTACTACTGCCAAAGTTCTCACGCCGGGCTCGAAGGCGGCGATCGCTCCCAACAAAGAACCAACGATCGCCCATGCCAGGGCAGTTGAGATTCCGCCAACGCCGTTACCGGCAATCCAGCCGGCGACTCCGCCACCGACTAAGAGAGCGATCGCCCAGGAACGTTGAGAGCCGGCACCATCGATACTCAAAACGGTGATTCCCAAACAGGCTACACCCTGGACTAATGCCCACGTCCAAGAGGGAACGTCGGCTACAACTAATACCCAGCCGGTACCGCCGTAACAAAGGAAGGTTCCTATAAGCCAGCCCCAGGGGATATATTTTTCCTCTGGCGGGGGTGGCGGGGCAGAGTGCCTGTGAGGTTGACTGACATTTCTGGGGGCGCTGTTGTAACTCGGGGGCCCTGGTGGCGGTGACGGTTGAGGAGTTGGAGTTGGTGGGGCGGGCAAACCTTGGGGGTAGTCTTTGAGGAGCGATCGTAACTGGCGATATGCTTCGTTAATTTCGGCAAGACGAAGTTGAGCTTTTGCTTGGAGGCGGGGGTTATGGGAGAAGCGATCGGGATGCCAGACGAAGGCCATGTCCCGGTAAGCCTCTTTTACTTCTTCCAGGGAGGCACCGGGTTCTAATTCCAGAATTTCATAATATCGGTTAAAGTCGCTCACTCTCGAACTCTCGGGGGTTTTACGGCGGTCTGGCCCTCGGGAGCCTTGGGCCAATTTTCGAGGGTTAGACTTTCCTTTCCATTTTGACCTATCTCTGGCAGAAAACCAAATTGCATGAATGATGGCCCTTGAGTTAGGGACCAAATTAAGAAATCTGGTTTTTGGGAAGCACCCGGGTTAGGGATTAAAATTAAGAAACCGGGCTTTTTGGCAAAACCGGGCTTCGATCGTACTACCTTTATAAAAAAGAAAAAACTTGACTATGACTACAACCGCAGCTATCTCAAAAACTCCGACTGTCTTTTCTCTGGAAGATTGGATGGAAAATCCACCGGAAGGTCGAGAATGGGTTGACGGTCAATTATGGGAGAAAAATAGCATGACACTCAAACACGCTCGCATTCAATTGAAACTAGGAACTTACTGGGACGCTTACAAAAACTCCAGCGAACATGGTGGCGAGGTTTATACAGATGTGCCTTGTCGGACGGAAAAACAGGGGCGTTACCCGGATGTTGCTTATCTTCCCCCAGATTTAGTTGCTCAATATGGAGATGCGAAAGTGCTGCCCCAGAGTTTTCCTTTATGTGCGGAAATTGTGTCGCCAACGGATTTGGCGGAGGATGTTATTGCTAAGGCAGGGGAATATTTGGAGTCTGAGGGGGAGGAGGTTTGGTTGGTGTTTCCCGAGAGTCGGTGGATTATTGTTGTTACTCAAAAATCGCGACAGATTTTTATTTCTGGGGAGAATGTTAGCACTCAAAGGGTTTTAACTGGTTTTAGGGTTGCTGTAGATGAACTTTTGGGGTGATGAGTTTGGAACAGAGGAGACTGGCTGCATCTCAATGCAAGAATATAACCAATAATCGCGCGGGGTTGCGAGGGAGAGGGCGGCAATCTCGATTTTTTGAACCCGCAAATTGTCTCACTAACAACCCAATTATTAATGGTTAATTATTAACTATTAGAATATTCCTGTACCACTTTCCGAACGTCTCCAGGTTCTAATTGAATTAGCTTATCGGTAGCGCGAATTTGAGTAGGCTCGTTTTCTATTTGTTGCCGTTCGATAAATCCCCACTCTTCAGCTAACTTCGTATATCGCCTGGAGGTAGCTCGATCCATTTTTGCCGTGGCGGCAACTTCGTTTAGGGGAGCCCAACCGGGCTTATTGCGCATTTGATGTAAATAGCGAGTTAAAACATCCAAATCAATTTTCATAGCTTTTCCTGCGGTCAATTTTTCAACTTTTCATACTCAAAATTCGACGATTTTAAAAATCTTATGCTAGCCGTGTAATAAGAACTTTAGCGTTAGAAAATTTCCAAGAAAAAGGACTAAAGTCCTTACTACAAAACAAAACCGGCGAGACGCCTGTTCTACAGTTGCACCTAAAATATCTAATTATAGCTGATGGCCGCAACTAGAGCAAAAGCGATCGCTCGTTTGGACGCCTGCCCCGCATTGGGGACAAAAACGCTTGCCATCGCTGGCCCCCTGACCTCCCATGTCCATAGACATATTGCCCATCCGCATTTGCATCGGGTTTGCGTTCATTTCCATATTGCCCATCTTCATAGAACCCATGTCCATAGGCTTCATCGGTTCCATCGGTTTCATCGGTTCCATCGGTTTCATCGGTTCCATCGGTTTCATGGTAGTTCCTTGGGGCATGGCCTCGGAGGACACCTGTTGGACGGAAAGTTGTTCGGCATTGGCAAAATCTGGAGAACTACCCATCATACTCATGCCCCCGGCCTGTAACTGGATCGAAAACTGGCCTTGTTCTGCTTCTACCCGCAGGACCATTCTATTGCCAGTCCAATACAAACTCGGTGGCGCAGTCCATTTACCAGTCTGAAAGCTGCTGCTAGACTGTTGCTGCTGGCCAGGCCCGCCGCTAGCGAGAGTTACCACAGTCTGCGTTCCCTGATTGTCGATATAAACTTCTTGGCCGCTGCCAAGGTTGCATTTATAAGCCACGATTTTTAAGTCCAATTTACGGTTCGATCTCTATTTGTATCTTATTTTTTGGGGCGATCGCCTCCAACCCACCCCCGCTTATCCCAAATTTTCCAATTTTCTTAATAATTCAATTTGGCGCGGCGTGTTAATTTAAACTGGGGTACTAACCAAATTTACTTAAAAATTAGTATCAAAAATTACAGTTTACCGTGGCACCAAGCCTAAATATTAATAATTAAATCAAATTAAACAGAAAAGACCGTGCTATTCCACTCTTACGAACCAGGTGAATTTTACGACGAATTATTCATCGGCAAAAACCAACCGCGTCCCGATGCCAGTCTCTTAATAGAAAAAATTAACTCTCTATCCCAAGAGGAACTCCTAATTCGACAGGAAGCCGCCCAAAAAGCGATGATGAAATTAGGAGCAACTTTTAACGTCTATGGCGACAATCGAGGCACCGAAAGAATATTTCCTTTTGATGTCATTCCCCGCATAGTATCTCTTTCGGAATGGAGTTGGTTAGAAGGGGGACTAAAACAGCGGATTCACGCTTTAAATCTATTTATAGCAGACATCTACGGCGAACAAAAAATCGTCAAAGATGGCATTATTCCCCAAGACTTAATTAACTCCGCGACGGGTTTTTTAAAACCCTGTATTGGTTTAAAACCTGCCGGGGGAATTTGGTGTCATATTACGGGTACGGATTTAGTAAGAGATAAAGACGGTCAATGGTACGTTCTCGAAGATAATTTGCGCTGTCCTTCTGGGGTTTCTTACGTTTTAGAAAACCGAAGGGTAATGAAAAGTACCTTCCCCCAAATCTTTGCCAAATTAGGAATTAAACCCGTCGATAATTACCCCAGTTATCTCCTAGACACCCTCTTAAATTTAGCACCTTCTCATATTAGAAATCCAAGGGTAGTAGTTTTAACTCCAGGCATCTATAATTCTGCCTATTTCGAGCATTCGTTTCTCGCCCAACAAATGGGAGTAGAATTGGTAGAAGGTCGGGATTTAGTAGTAGCCGACGGTTACGTTCAAATGCGAACTACTAAAGGTTTGCAACGGGTGGATGTGATTTACAGGCGTATCGAAGATACCTTTATCGACCCCCAAGCTTTTAACCCCGAATCTCTCTTAGGAGTACCCGGAATAACAGAAGTTTATCGCAACGGTAGAGTTGCTCTGGCGAATGCTTTGGGAACTGGAGTAGCGGACGATAAAGTTATCTATGCTTACGTTCCTAAAATGATTCGCTATTATCTCGACGAAGAGCAAATTGTGCCCAACGTTCCTACTTATTTATGTTGGGAAAAACAGCAGTTAGACCACGTTTTAGCAAATCTGGATAAATTAGTAGTAAAAGCTGCTAACGAAGCGGGGGGATATGGAATGTTAGTAGGAACCCAATCTACCGTCGAAGAAAGACAAGAATTTGCCGAAAAAATTAAAGCAAATCCTCGAAATTATATCGCCCAACCCACTCTATCTCTATCCAGAGTTCCGACTATTTTAGGAGAAGAAATAGAGGGATGCCACGTCGATTTACGACCCTATATTCTCTACGGTCAAGATATTTACGTTCATCCGGGCGGTCTGACTCGGGTGGCGATGAAAAAAGGCTCTTTAGTAGTTAACTCTTCCCAAGGTGGCGGTAGTAAAGACACCTGGGTTTTATCGAGTTAAGATTAACGGAGAACAGGCATCCTGGGAGCATCTCAATTTTGACAAAAACCAAGAAGTTATCGCTTTTAGGCAAAAGGCAAGAGGCAAGAGGCAAAAGTTGGGGAAAAGGCAAGAAGGGAAAAGGGAAAAGTAGATAAAAAACAGAATATTCTCTTTTTTGATACTTTTTTAATTTTTGATAACCCCTAAACTGGTTGCTCTATTTTTACAAATATGAGATGCTCCCGGCATCCTGCCTGTTCTACAATTAACAACTAACAACTAACAATTAACAACTAACAATTAACAACTAACAATTAACAATTAACAAACCATGCTAAGTCGCGTTGCAGATTCAATTTATTGGCTAAATCGTTATGTCGAAAGAGCGGAAAATATTGCTCGCTTTGTCGATGTAAATCAAAACTTACTGTTAGATTCCCCCTCGGGTTTAGCCCAACAATGGCAACCTTTAATATATACGACCGGTGACTTGCCATTGTTTCAAGAACGCTATGGGGAAATAACAGAAGAAAACGTAATTCACTTCCTAACTTTTGACAGAGATTATCCCAATTCTATTCTTTCCTGTTTAATCTCTGCCAGAGAAAATGCAAGGTCGGTTAGAGAGGCGATCTCTTCGGAAATGTGGGAGCAAGTTAATTTTGCTTACATGATGGTAAAAGATGCTGCTAACAAAAAACTCAGTAGATCTCAATTACCAGAATTTTTTGAAGAAGTGAAAATGGCGGGACATTTGTTTGCTGGCATTATGGATGCTACCATGAGTCATGGGGAAGGTTGGCACTTCGGTCAGCTTGGTAGGTTGTTAGAAAGGGCTGATAAAACAAGTCGCATTTTAGATGTTAAATATTTTATTCTGCTGCCTTCGATTCAAGATGTGGGAACTCCTCTGGACGAGGTACAATGGATGTCTTTATTAAAATCGGCTAGCGCTTATGAGATGTATCGCAAGCGCCAGCAACATAAAATTACTCCCAACGGGGTAGTAGAATTTTTGATTTTAGATCGAGAATTTCCGCGATCGATTCAATTTTGCTTGTTACAGGCAGAGCGATCGCTCCATCACATAACAGGTTCTCCACTAGGTACTTGGTGCAATTCGGCAGAGCGTTCTTTAGGTCGCTTGCGTTCCGAGTTAGATTTTCTCACTATCGAGGAAATTATCGAAACGGGCTTGCACGAATTTCTGGATAACTTCCAAGGAAGGATTAACAATACGGGAGAGAAAATTTTTGAAACCTTTTTCGCTCTCAAGCCTCTGGATGGTTTCTCGGAAAACTCTCAAAGTCAATCGATCGCTGCGGTAGTGTAGAGCAGGTCAAGAAACCAGGTTTTTTGAAAAAACCTGGTTTCTATAGCAGATACTTAACCATTTTCCCGTAGGTCGGGTGAAGTGGAACGGAACCCGACATTTTCGCGGATGTTGGGTTCCGTTTCACTCCACCCAACCTACAAGATGTTCAATGCAAGATCTTGTTAATTGTTAATTGTTAATTATTAATTGTTAATTACCAATAGGAAGAACGATCGCGAACTCGGCCCCCTCTCCGAGCCTAGAAGTTACCCTCAACTTGCCCCCGTGTTTTTCCTCAACGATATTGCGGGCAATGGACAAACCCAAACCGGTACCTTTGCCCACCGGCTTAGTAGTAAACAAATGGTCGAACAACCTTTGTTGCACTTCCTCCGAGATTCCCGGTCCGTTATCGGCGATGCGAATTTCTACGGTATTTTCCCCGAGCAAAAGACGAGTTCTAAGGATAATCCGATTTGGGTTGGTGGCGATCGCGTTATAAGAACGCACCGCATTCGACTCCTCCAGAGCATCGATAGCGTTAGAAATTAAATTCATAAACACCTGATTCAGCGGTCCCGGATAGCACAGCACTTTCGGCAAACTGCCGTACTCCTTAACAACCTGAATTTCCGGGCGAGTGCTATTAGCTTTGAAGCGATGCTTGAGAATTACCAAAGTGCTGTCGATACCCTCGTGGATGTCGAACTCTACCTTTTTCTCCGCATCCCCTCGCGAAAAAGTCCTCATCGACTTGCTAATCTCGGCAATGCGATCGGTTGCCGCTTTCATCGAGGAAATCAATTGAGGCAAATCTTCCTCCAAATAATCTAAATCTATCGCCTCTATTTCTGCTTCTAATTCTGGAATTACTTCGGGATAGAAACGCTGGTAAAGGCGGATGCCCTCGAATAACTCTTCCACATATTCACTAACGGCCTTCAGATTGCCCGAAATAAATCCCACCGGATTATTAATTTCGTGAGCGATACCCGCCACTAAATTTCCCAAAGCAGACATTTTTTCGCTTTGCACTAATTGGATTTGTGCCTCTTTTAACTCTTTTAAAGATTTCTGTAACTCCCCATTAGAAGCTTGCAAATCTTGATAAAGTTTGGCATTTTCCAGAGAAATTGCCGCTTGGGAACACAACATTTTTAAAAGCGCCAATCTTTCCCGAGTAAAGGCACCTTTTATCAGATTGTTTTCCAAATAAATAGTAGCGATCGCCTTGCCGCGATTAATTAAGGGGGCGCACAAAATCGATTTTGGTTGATGTTTTCGAACGTAAGGATCTGCGGCAAATTTTGGTGCGGTGGCAGCATCGTTTACTACTAAATCTTTTTGAGTAGCGGTAACATAATTTAAAGCGGCGATCGGCAACTTTTCCCCAAGGGCGTTTGGAGTTAATTCGCAGATGCCACCCATTCCTAGAGCTTCGCTATATTCCCAAATTTCTTTCGATGTTTCCGCCCCCTTATGCTCCGAATTTTCTAAAATTAAAATTCCCTTTCTCGCCCCTACATTTTCTATTATTATTTTCATCAAAGCTTCTAACAACTTTTCCAGAATAATTTCCCGAGAAATTGCTTGAGAAGCTTTAATTACCGTAGGCAAATCTAATAGCTGCCACCCTCCAGAATTGGTAGTCGAAAGCGCTGTAACGGTAGCATCCATCGGTATATTTTGAGTATTTCTTTCAATTACTTGAGAAATAAATTGAGGATAGCGTTTTTCTAAATCTCGAACTTTTGCCTTCGCGCCCCAACGAATATAACCGTAATAAGATTCGATTAAATAAAACCTGGCTAAATTCTCTTGAGCGTTACTCAGATAAAATTCCCCGGCAAGCTCCTTTGCTAAAGCCTCTTCTCGATCGTAATTCTGCTCTACCGCTCCCTTTATCGCTGTTTCGTAAAGCTCCGCCGCTTCCCATTTTTTACCCAAAACCCTGGCTTTTTCTGCTTCTACTAAAGCGTACTTGTGCTGATAATTCATCGGCGCGTGTTCCGCCCAATTTTTCATTTCTTTTTGGTTGCCTTCTACAATTGCTAAATATTCCTCTTGCTGGGATTCTGAAACTGTCCTACAAGCTGCCAGCAGAGCTAGAGAATAGTAAAAATTATGTTGAGAAGTTTTAATAAATCCCGTCGCCCCTAATTTGTACTTAGGGAATTGTTGGGCATGAAAAATCGCCTCTTCTGGTTCTTTGAACGAGTAACATAATATGGTTTTAGCTACATAAAAATACGTCAAAGAAGTGGCAATACTATTTTCTAGCAAAATCGGTACTATTTCATCTTCGTTAAAAGCTTCTCCGACTAACTTCAAAACATTTTCGTAACGTCCCAATAAATTTAAAGATAACTGCCTTCCTATGCTACCGTAAACCACATGATATTCTAGTTTTAGCTGTTGCAGCTTTTCTAAATATTTCTGTTGTTCTCGTTCTACCAATTCCAGTTCTTCGCCCGTAGAAAATAAATGGTTGCCGTAAATAAGAATGGCATAACCGGAATAAGTTAACTCTCCCATTTCTAGCCCGGTTTGAAAAGTATCTACCAAAGATTCTAAAGTTTCTCTTAGATGCTCTTTCCAATGGCGGATGGTAGAATTAAACATCATTAAAATTGTCGATTTTTGCCTTTTCACATCAAACCTTTCGGATAATTTGAGTCCCAGTTTGCCAAATCTATATCCTGTTTCTATGTCTCCCTTAGACACGCATAAAAATCCATAATCCATATAAGAAGTGGCGCTAAATCGGGAGTTACCATGTTCGACGGAGAGTTTTAATTTAGTAAAATAAATCTTAATACATTTGTCTGAATTTATCGTAAAAGCAGCAGTGCTGATAAAATCCAAAATTCCCATTGCTGCCAGCTTGTAGGCATCGGTCATCTCTGGCAAATTAGCCAAATCTTCGATCGCCACCTCTATTTTTGGTGCTTCATCCTCCAGAGTTAGCCCCAACATTTCTATAATTTCCTCGCCCATTTCCACAGCTTTTTGTTGCTGGGAACGAGCGATGGCGGATTCGATTTTTATTTCATAAACCTTGACTTTATCTAGTATATTTTTTGCCTGCCGCAAAGCCGCTTCAGCTAATAAATCAGCAGCATCGAAATTGCCGTTGAGATATTCCGCTTCTTGTGCTGCTGTATAAACCTGAAAAGTGAATTGATAATTGCGACTCCAGCTATCGTCTCCCAGTAATTTTAATGCCAGCTTTAAATAATTAAGATTAGCTTCATAAGCTGCGGATGCTTTTGCTTTTTTAGCGGCGATCGCGTTTAGTATTGCCAGTTCGTCTTTTTCCGTTCGAGCTGACAGTAAATCGATGCCGAAATTTAATTGATTTACCAGAGCAAAAATATTATCTTCCCGTTCTTCAACCGTAGTATTTTCTAACAGCAATTGACCGATTTTTAAGTGAGTTTCTTTTTTCTGACTTTCGGGAATCAAAGAATAGGCAGCTTGCTGGACGCGATCGTGCAAAAATTTATAGTCAACTTTGACATCCCGCAACCGCGAAGTTTCATCTTCTGCAAAAACCAAGGGAATTTTATAAGCATCCGATCGCGGTAAAATCGACCCCGCCTCCAAGGCCGGCCACAAATAAGCGGCGGCGATGGTGGGAGGTTTCCCCAGAGCGATCGCCAACACCTCTAAATTAAATTGGTTGCCGATACAAGCGGCCAGTTTTAACACATCCTGGGTATCTTCCGGCAGCTTTTGAATATTTCTGGCCATCAATTCCACCACGTTATAATCGGCGATGCCAACAGCCTGAATTTCTTGGAGATTCCACTCCCACCCATTACCGACTCTATAAACCAGCAACTTTTCCGAGTAAAGAGCTTTCAGCAGTTGAGTGGCGAAGAAAGGATTCCCTTGAGTTTTATTGAACGTTAAATCCGCCAAAGGGTCGGTTTTAGACTTAGCTGCTGTGGTGGCATCTGGGGGAGTTTCTGTCTCGCCCAAGGTTTCGGCTACTAATTGACGGACGTGTTGCAGTTGCAGGGGAGCGATCGCAATCTCGTTCAGCACCCCGCAGTTTGCTTCGATCTTCTCGATCGCCCGAACTAACGGGTGAGTAGAACTTACCTCGTTATCGCGATAGGCACCGATAATTAATAGATATTTGCTTTCCGAATCTGCCAGCAGCAATTCTAATAACTTCAAAGAGGCGCCATCTGCCCATTGCAAGTCATCTATAAACATTACTAAGGGATGTTCCTGCTGGCAAAATACGCTCGTAAACTGTTTAAATACCCGATTAAATCTGTTTTGGGATTCTGTCGGTCCCAATTGGGATACTTCTGGTTGAGAACCGATTATTAATTCTACTTCGGGAATTACATCTATAATTACCCGACCGTTTTCGCCTACTGCCTCTAAGATTTTTTCCTTCCAAAGCTTAATTTTTTGAGAGCTTTCTGTTAATAATTGCTCGATTAATTCCGATACTGCTGTGGCGATCGCCGCGTAAGGAATATCCCGTTTATACTGGTCGAATTTGCCTGCTAAAAAATACCCCCGCGCTTTCAATATTGGTTTGTGAACTTCATTAACTATAGCCGTTTTTCCTATCCCAGAATATCCCGCCACTAAAATGCCTTCGCTGCTTCCTTGACTGACGCGAATAAATGCCTCCATGATAGCTGCTACTTCCCCTTCCCGACCGTAGAGTTTTTGGGGTATTAATAGTTGACTTCCTTTATCCTCTTGCCCCAGAGGAAATTCTTCTATTTTTCCGTTAGTTAAAAGTTGATTCAAACAGCTTTCTAAATCATGTTTTAGACCGGCGGCGCTTTGATATCTGTCTTCGGCGTTTTTGGCTAATAATTTCATTACAATATTAGAAACTGCCTTGGGAATTAAGCTATTTTTTGACTCGATATTTGTCTCTAGTCGGTCTGGCGGTACTGGCATTTTGGCAATATGACAGTGTACCAATTCCATCGGCTCCGTACTAATAAATGGCACTCTTCCAGTCAACATTTCATAGAAAGTCGCCCCCAAAGCGTAATAGTCGCAACGATAGTCGATAGAGCGATTCATTCTTCCCGTTTGTTCTGGGGCGATATAAGCGAGAGTTCCTTCTAATAGGTTAGGGTTAGCGATCGCTTGTTTGGAAACTTCTAAACGGGTAGCGATGCCGAAATCTGTTAGTTTTACTTGTCCCGTTTCGTAGTTAACAATAATATTTGATGGTTTTATGTCTTTATGAATTATCGGAATTTTATGCAGTTCTCCTAAAGTTTCTACTACTGCAATAACTATCCGTAAAATTTCTCTTAGCTGTAATTTTTCCGATGTCAAAATTTCCTTGAGCGATCGCCCTACAAAATCTTCTAAAGCTAGAGCATAACCCAAACCATAAGTTTCTAAGCTATAACTTTTTACAACTCCAGGTATCTCTATATTTTTTGTCAGATTGTATTCTTGTTTAATGCTGGTAATTTCTTCGACGGTGGGATATTCTTTGGAGAGAATTTTTACAATAACCGGTCTATTATCCCGCTCTCTAGTGCCGCGATAAATTTTTGTATTAATTCCTGTTTTAATTTGTTCTGTAATTTTATATCCTGGCAATGAGATCATAATTTTCTGTTTGCTACAAATCTTCAGCTTTTTTGTCGATTAATCATGCACCTTTTGGCTCAACTTTTGAATTAAATTATAGCATTATAAGTGGTTTTTATCTAAAAATTGTTGCGATCGAAAACAACAACAAAAGTGATTTCGATCGCTGCTTTTTTTCCGTTCTTGTTTTAAAGGGGTTTCCAAAGTTAGAAGACCCTTCCTTTATTATATTCTAGCAAATCTACGTTGTTGAAAAAGAAACCCGGTAATTTCGGCAAAACCGGGTTTCTGAGATACGACCCGTAGAGCAGGCATCTTGCCTGTTAGGCATCTTGCCTGTTAGGTATTTTGCTTGTTTGCCTGTTAGCTCTATTACCTGTTCTACCGCAAGCGAGCAACATTAGTGAGAACAGTTAGAGGACCGTGCTGCTTGAGAGCATTCAACCGATCCTCGTTTCGCACAAAAAGAGCGCCGGCAAATCCCAAAGAGTTAACAGAAATAGAATCGAAGTCCTCGCGCGATCGCGGCACTAACAACATCCACTCCCGCGTCGCCAGCAAATTATAAGCATCGTCCTTTTCTTTGACGCCCGTCATCCGCAGGAGATTTAAGTAAGATTCTAGAGTTGCTTCGGCGGTTTCTGTGGAAGGCAAACTGGGGTCTAATTTAGCGATCGCGTGCAAAAAAGGAAAATCCGGCATAGTGCCGACATCCCCCTCGAACTCGGCAGCAGCGATCGCCGCTTCTATCGGTATAGACTCTCCTTCCGGTACCAGGGGCAATGGAACTAACTGTAAATGTTTGTGTCGTTGAGAAGCGCCGGCAGTTTTACCGCTATTATAAAATACCAAACCGTCGATTTCTGCCAAACAGGCCCACATTGCTTGAAAATCTGCCAAATTTAATAAGTTTTCCTGTTCCTCAAACTCTCGGGTAACGATGAGGAGGTGGTTGTCGATAACGTTATATTTATTGAGCAAGCACAGGTGGAACTCGGAAATGTTCGCTACAAATAAATCTTCTTCGTAGGGCAGGAAGGGGTTAAAGTTCTTATCTTTTTTTTCTTGCTTTTTGGCTTTATCTTTGCGGGCGAGGTTAGAGGATATCCTTACCATAAAGCGAATGTTACCATCTTCGACGAATTGATAATCTGTAGGTATCGGTTGGAGGGCGCCGCATTGGAGGGCATGAGTTGTTCGTTGGGTGACTTTTTCTGCGAGAGTGCCTGGTTTTAAGATTAGTTTTGTTTGGGACATTGTTAATTGTTTAGTTAAAGTTTAACGCTTTTTGTCAATTGTCAATTGTCAATTGTTAATTGTTCGGTGAAAGTTTTTTTGCTTGCTATGAGATGCTCCCGAACGCTTTTTATTGTAGCATGAATTTTTTATTAAAGACGCGCCATGATATAATTATTTGGTGCTACTAATAATTGGTGCGCGGTGCGCACCCTACAATCATGGAATCCGATTTAAAAATTGATTTTGCTTCCAGAATGAACCTTTTAAAAAGCGAGTCTGCTTTTGAGGTTTTGAGTAAAGCTAAAGCTCTCGAAGCTCGAGGCAAACATATTATTCATTTAGAAATAGGACAGCCAAATTTTCCGACTCCAGCTAATATTTGCGAGGCTGCTTTTAAAGCAATGAAAGATGGTTTTACTGGCTATACTCAGGCTGCCGGTTTGTTAGAATTTCGCGAAGTTATAGCCGAAAATATCGCTAAAACTCGCGGGGTTTCTGTCAGCCCAGAAGAAGTTGTAGTTACTCCTGGGGCGAAACCAATTATCTTTTTTACTTTATTGGCATTAATTGATGCTGGAGATGAGGTAATTTATCCCAATCCCGGTTTCCCTACTTACGCATCGACGATTAATTTTGTCGGCGGTAAAGCGGTAGCTTTGCCTTTATTAGAAGAGGTAGATTTTCGGTTTAAAATTGAAGATTTAGAGCGGGCAATTTCTCCGAAAACAAAATTATTAATTCTCAACTCTCCCCAAAATCCTACTGGAGGGTTTTTAACGGCGGAAGATTTAAAGGCGATCGCTTCTTTAGCTACCAAACACAATTTCTATATCCTCGCAGACGAAATCTATTCCCGCATTCTCTACGATACCGAACATCAAAGCATTATTAGTCTCCCAGGAATGAAAGAAAGAACCATTTTAATCGACGGTCATTCTAAAACTTATGCCATGACCGGTTGGCGGTTGGGTTATGGAATTGCCCCTAAAGCTATTGCCAAACAAATAGAATTATTAACAATTAATTCTAATTCCTGCACTTGCGCTTTTACTCAAATTGCCGGCATCGAAGCAATTAAAAATGGCGATGATTTTGTCAGAGAAATGGTGGCAGAATTTAAAAAACGTCGCGATGTTTTGGTGGCTGGTTTGAATGAAATTCCAGGAGTTTCCTGCTTGCAACCTCCCGGTGCTTTTTATGTCTTTCCTTCTGTAAAGAATTTGCCTTTAAGTTGTAGTAAACTGGCTGACTATTTATTAGAAGAAGGGGGAGTGGCCGTTTTAGCGGGGAGCAGTTTTGGCGAGTTTGGCGCTGGGTATTTGCGACTTTCTTATGCTAATTCTCTGGAGAATATTACTATCGCTATCCAGAGGATGAAAGAGGCGATCGCCCAAATTAATAATTAACAATTAATAATTAATAATTAACAATTAACAATTCACCTTCTCCTCCCGCATCCAAAAGGGGGGCGAGGGGGGATTTTCCGCCGAGCTGTCATAACGCCATTACCCGTTACCCATCACCTATTGCCCAGAATCATAAAATTTTTCTTAAGAAATTGGGGTTGGGGCGATCGCTCCTTTATAGTCTAAGATGGTTTTAAGAAAAATCTAAATAGATAATCCCTTGTAGGTTGGGTGAAGTGAAACGGAACCCAACAATAATATTGTCTTCTTGGATATTTCTAAAATCCTGTCCTACATGGAGTTACAAAAATCAGCAATTTTATGACAGAAAAACAGTCCGTAGGTTGGGTGAAGTGAAACGGAACCCAACAATAATATTGTCTTCTTGGATATTTCTAAAATCCTGTCCTACATGGAGTTAAAAAATCAGCAATTTTATGACAGAAAAACCAACAAACAAAACCAACTCAATTCCCCATCTTTTAAAAGCTAGCGACATAGAAGCTATGCCCGAAAAGATGAAAGTTCATCCGATAAATAAAGAAGCAGTCCGCCATACCAAATTCCTCAGCGATGCCCTGGAAATGAAAAATTTAGGGATTAGATTGGTGCGGGTGGAACCGGGTAAGGAAACTACTCAATTTCACTTTCACTACCACGAGGAAGAGTTTATTTACATTATTTCTGGTAAGGGCATAGCTCAAATTGGCGAACAGGAAATAGAAATAGCAGCGGGAGATTTTATGGGTTTTACTGCCCCATCTTTGCCCCACGCTATGAAGAATACTTCTGATGAGGATTTGGTTTATTTAATGGGAGGGGAACGAAATAATTTTGATATTGCGGATTATCCAAAAACCGAACAAAGGTTGATTCGATTTAATGGGGAACGTAAATTAGTAGATTGGCAAGATTTGAAGGAGTTTAGAAAGGTTCCAGAAGAAGATTGTCCGAGAAATTAAAAGCTTTCTTTTGTCATTGCCAGGGGTTGGAAAAATGAGTTGAGAAGATGTTGGGTTGCGTTTCACTCCACCCAACCTACAAAAAAATCTAACCCCTTCTCGCAATGGCAAAAAAAGATTTATTCTTAAAATATTTTGGAGGAATTAATTAATGGCACGTTTGGCTTTATTGAGCGTATCAAATAAAATCGGTTTGACAGATTTGGCGCGGAGTTTGGTCGAGGAATTTGATTATGAAATAGTTAGCAGCGGCGGTACTGCTAAAACTTTAAAAGATGCGGGAATTGCCGTTAAAAAAGTTTCCGACTATACCGGTTCGCCAGAAATTTTGGGGGGGCGAGTAAAAACTCTTCACCCGCGCATTCATGGAGGCATTTTGGCGCGGCGAGATGTTCCTCAAGATTTGGAGGAATTGACCGCTAACGATATTCGCCCGATAGATTTGGTGGTAGTGAATTTATATCCTTTTGAGGAAACCATCGCTAAAGAAGGAGTAACTCTGCCAGAGGCGATCGAACAAATCGATATCGGCGGGCCGACATTGTTGCGGGCGGCGGCGAAAAACTTCGCCCATTTAACGGTTTTATCTAACCCCTCCCAATACGATAGTTACTTAGAAGAGTTGCGCCAAAACGGCGGGGAGGCATCTATAGAGTTTCGGCAAAAGTGCGCTTTGGCGGGTTTCCAACATACGGCGGCCTACGATCGCTCTATTTCCGCTTATCTGGAAGGGCAAACCGACGACACCGCCGAGACATATACTCTCTCCGGCACCAAGCGCCAAACTTTGCGTTACGGAGAAAACCCCCACCAGACCGCTGCTTGGTATCAAACCGGTTCGACTCCCACTGGTTGGGCGGCAAGCAAGATTCTCCAAGGGAAGGAATTAAGTTACAATAACTTGGTTGACTTGGAGGCCGCCCGACGGATAATTACTGAGTTTGTCTCTCGGGGCGTCGCTCGGCCAGGCAAGTTTAGCGACAGCGATGTTGCTTTCTCCGAGCGCCAGGAAGCAGCTAACGACGAGCCCGCCGTGGCAATTCTCAAACATACCAATCCTTGCGGGGTAGCGATCGCCCCAACCCTCGCGGAAGCTTACGAAAGAGCTTTTGCCGGCGACTCGGTTTCTGCTTTTGGCGGCATCGTCGCTTTAAATCGTCCTCTGGATGCTGCCACTGCCACTGCTTTAACTAAGACGTTTTTAGAATGCGTGGTGGCGCCGGGTTGCGAGGCGGAAGCGGAGGAAATTATTAAAGCTAAGTCAAAATTGCGGGTGTTGCTGCTGCCAGAGATGAAACGCGGGGGCCCCGGAGTGGTGAAGGCGATCGCTGGCGGTTTTTTGGTACAGGCATCCGACGATGCCGACGACGATCCGGACCGGTGGGAGGTTGCCACGGAGAAAAAACCGACTCCCGAACAGTTGGCAGAGTTGTTGTTTGCCTGGAAGGTTGCCAAGCACGTTAAGTCTAATGCGATCGTGGTAACGCGCGATCGCGCCACTGTCGGTATCGGTGCCGGTCAAATGAACCGCGTCGGCGCGGCGAAAATTGCTTTGGAGCAAGCGGGAGAGAAGGCCAAAGGGGGGATTTTAGCTAGCGATGGGTTTTTCCCTTTTGACGATTCCGTGCGGACTGCGGCGGCGGCTGGGATAAGTGCTATAGTTCAACCTGGGGGCAGCATTCGCGATAAGGATTCTGTTGCTGCCGCTAACGAGTTGGGTTTGGTGATGGTTTTGACTGGAGTGCGTCACTTTTTGCATTAGGTAATTGTTAATTGTCAATTGTTAATTGGCAATTAACAACAAGGTTATGTTATAATTCAGTTTATTTAAGAGGGTTTTCGGGAGGACAAAAAACTGGAGAATCCATCAATAGATCCATAGGAGCAAAAGCTATTCAGAGAACGCACTGGGGCAGAAATAGCTGAAATGCGAGAGTATATGACTGAGTGGGAATCATCCACATACACTAGCGTGGCCCACAGTATTTGGGAACACTCTTTGAGAAAAGGTTTCGAGCCTTTGAAATATCTTAGAAAAGCCCACAATTTTAATAAAAAAGGAGCGAGGCGAGTTCCCAAGGCAGGGTATAGCAGCCATGGTTCGGCAGTTTATAAAAAAGGTAGCGAATACTTGTATGTTAGACCTGATGTTTTTGGTAGCGAAAAAATTGTAACTTATGGAGTAAACGATGACTAAAACAACCCTGAAAAATTACAGCGCGATCGAGGTTACGAAAAACCAGATCGGCAAACTCTTAGACCAATTAATAGTTTGCGAACGTAACACTAAGGAAGAGCGCAAACGCTTGCTGCCAGAGTGGCAGCAAGCAGAAGATTTTACCGTCTTAGATGAAATGGAAATGTTAACGGCGGACATCAGAGGATATGCCAGTCAAGTCAATATTTCTGGCGGGATAAAAAATGAAAATGAAGCAATTCAAAGACTAGAAAATCTGCAAGTTTTCCAGAAAAAAAGCATAGCTGACTGGTACTTTAATACTGAGGAGGGAGACTACTTGCAAATCAAGCTTTATCTTTCTTTGTTAGATTATCTTCGCCTTTTAGTTCTCAAATATCTCCAACTTCTCCCAACGCCAGAGGAAAAATAGAGAGTAAGTTTTAGTGGGATCATCCCATAGAAAGCAAAAATATTTTTTCGATCTCATACCTCGAACCTCAAACATCTCCTACCTCCCGCTTAAGGAGGTCTTCTGACCTCTGAGCGAGGACCATTAGCGTTCAATTTTTGGGTTTTTACTTGCATTGAGATGCTCCCGTTTTAGTTTTCAGTTATTAGTTGCAGAAAACAATAAATATGCAAACAGAAACGATTACTTTAAAAGTTCCAGAAGTCATTTATCAACGTTTGGCGAACACTGCCAGAGGGATGCAGCGTCCTCTGGAAGAAATAGTCATTCATGCTTTAAAGGTTGGAATCCCTCCAGGTTATGAAGACGTGCCCGAGGAATTTCAAGCAGATATTGCTGGATTAGATAGATTGGATGATGATAGTTTGTGGCGCATTGCCCGCAGCCGAAAAACAGAAACAGAAATGGAAGAATACAATAGTTTGCTTGAGGCTAATTCCAGCAGTAAATTAACGGATAGGGAAGAATTGGAGTTGAGAAAAATGCGACGGGAAGCAGATTTATTTATGCTGAAAAAAGCACAGGCAGCAGCCTTACTTAACTGGCGGGGATATCAGGTTCGTCCGATGTAGGAACTGCCGTTCTCATTAATAAATAGAAAATCAATAATTATGTCTTTTTATATTTCAGAAAGTCTGCGAGCTAAGATTGCAGAAAGCGATCGCCACCGTTGCTCTTATTGCTTAACCAGCGAAATCAATAGTGGCATTCGCATGACTTACGACCATATTTACCCGCGTTCAAAAGGTGGAGAAACAAGCTTTGAAAATGTTTGTTTGGCTTGCCAAAGCTGTAATGAATTTAAAAGTAATATAATTGAAGCGATTGACCCTTTGATTGGAGAAACAGTATCTTTATTTCATCCTCGCCAACAGCAATGGTCAAATCATTTTCAATGGAGTTCTGATGGTACGCAAATTGAGGGTATAACTGCTGTTGGTCGAGCAACAGTTACAGCTTTAAGAACGAACAATCCAGTTATAGTTGCCACCAGAAGGCGTTGGGTAGTTGTTGGTTGGCATCCTCCCGCAGACTAAACTCGATTATACCCATTTTTGTGATAGCAATCTTATTTATTTTAAGGAGGAAATAATGATGACGGTGGCTTCTCAAAAGGAGCAAGTTCGGCAAATCAAAGTCAAATTGTTGTTGAGCGGCGGACACGAATATACTGTATTTCTTCAATCCAATTCTACCCTGCTCCAATTGCTGATAAAAATATTAGTATCTCGTTCTCAAAAAAAAGCCGATGCTGTTAGTTTGTTGCAAATTCCTATCGAGGAAGGTCGCTCTTGTCTGTGTTTTTCTAGCGAAGATTTAATCGGAATTGTTACTAATCCACCAATCTATTTACAAGATCGGTTATCAACTCAAGAAACACAACCAAATCCTACTATTCAATTACCAGACGATTTAATCTCTCGCTATGCCGCGATCGATAACTTTTTGACTCCTGCGGAAAATCAACAACTTTTCGATTATGTTTGCCAAAAACAGGCAGATTTTGTTCCTACTACTACTTCCACTAATGCTGATAATTATCGGCGGTCTTTGGTGTTACATTCTTTTCCCGAGTTTAGAGAATTAATTGTTAATAAAATCCAAAAATTAATTCCCGATGTTTGGGCTAAGTTAAATATGGAACCTTTTCCTATTGGGCAAATAGAAAGTCAATTAACTATGCATAATGACGGCAATTTTTATAAGGTTCATAACGATAACGGTTCCCCAGATACGGCTACTCGGATTTTGACTTACGTTTATTATTTTAATCGGGAACCAAAGGCTTTTTCTGGGGGAGATTTAGTTATTTACGACAGCAAAATTCAGGGGAAATATTATGTGAAGGGAGACACTTTTAAAACTGTCGAACCTCGCAATAATGTTATTGTCTTTTTCCACAGTCGTTATATGCACGAGGTTTTGCCGGTTAGATGCGATTCTAAAGAGTTTGCCGATAGCCGTTTTACGATTAATGGTTGGGTGAGAAGGGCGGATTGATTTGGCAAACCGTAGAACAGGCAAGATGCCTGTTCTACGGTACAAAAATTATGAATGATTATCATTTAATGGAAGCTAATAATGGAAGCTAAATTTATTAAGTTTCTCAATTTTCTTTCCCCCCAGGAACATCAAAATATGGTCGAGTGGGTTCTGAAATACGAGCAAAATTTTGAGTTGAGTAAAAGCAGTTCTAGTAAGGAGAGTTATAGGCGATCGCTCGTAATGCTTTTAACCCCAGAAGCAGAAATTTTAATCGCCCAACGCATTACGCCCATAGTGCTTATGGCGATGGAAAAATTAGGCGTTTCTGGCTTAAATCTCGATAAAATAGAAGCTCAAATTACCGCCCATAACGACGGTAATTATTACAGAACTCATAACGATAACGGTATGTCTCCTCTGGACGAACGAGAGCTTACTTATGTCTATTATTTTTATCGGGAACCAAAAGCATTTTCTGGGGGCGAGTTAGTTCTTTACGATGAAAAAAAAGAGGGCGATCGCTTTCTTAAAGCAGATTCTTTTAAACTAATCGAACCTACTAATAATAGTATTATTTTTTTCCGCAGTCGCTACTGGCATCAAGTTTTGCCGGTTAGTTGTCCTTCGGGTAATTTTGCGGACAGTCGTTTTACAATTAATGGTTGGATCTGGAAGTAATAAACGTTTCGTAGTAATGATTTTAGCGAACAGGCAGGATGCCTGTTCTACGGTCGTTACTACGAACTTGCTATTCTCGGGCTCCGAAATTCCTCAATAAATACGCTACCTCTTTATTGCTATTGAGCTGCCCCAACATCAAAGCTGTATAACCACCGGAATTTTTGAGGTTTAAGTCGGCCCCGGCATCGATTAAAACCTTTACCGCATCGGGAAAACCGCGATAGGCCGCCCACATCAAAGCAGTGGCATTATTATCGTCTGTACGATTAATCTCGACTCCTTTTGTTAATAAATGTTGGATAATACTAACATCCCCATTATAGGCAGCTTTCATTAAAGCAGTAGTGCCACCATCTCCCGGTACGTCGGGAGCCACACCCGCATCGAGTAAAATCTTAACTATTTCTAGTTTGCCGTGAAAAGCAGCCAAAGTTAAAGGAGTCTCCCCTAAATTCCTGATATTAAAGATAGCATCCCGCTCTTCTGGTTTGACCTTTTGGGTTAAAAGGGCGACAACATCCTTGTTACCGTGAAAAACTGCTATTAATAAAGGAGTGTCGCCTAAGTCGTTTCTGGCTTGAATGTCAGCCCCGCGATCTAGAAGCAGTTCCACCGTCTCCAGATGACCTTCCGCGATCGCCAGATGTAAAGCCGTCACGCCGTCGCTGTCTTTGGCGTTAATTTCCGCACCTTCATCCAGTAACAGACAAGCGATCGCCACATTTCCTTCCGCCGCCGCCGCCATCAAAGCCGTTTCCCCGTTTTTATTAGTAACGTTGACATCTGCCCCCGCATTCAATAAAACTCGAACCACCGACCGATGACCCAGATCCGCAGCCAAAGTTAAAGCAGTTTCCCGATCGCGATCGTAAAGATTAACCTCGGCGTCGGCACCGAGCAACTTCTCTACAGTTTCTAGATCTCCTTCTTCAGCAGCTTGCATCAACCAAGTTTTGCCCTCGATATTTCTGCCGTTAACATCCACCCCATGCTCCAAGAAAAGCTCGATAATTTCCCCATACTCGCCGCTACCCAAAAGCGACAAAGTAGCCTCATCTAAATTTGCCCCCGCTTTTAATAAAGCAGCGATCGCATCCATACTGCCTCGTTCCACTGCCAAACTCAAAGCAGTATTGTGATTTTTATCAGTGGCATTAACATCGGCCCCCGCAGCCAGCAAAATTTCTACCACTGCTTGATAGCCGTTTGCCGCAGCCAAAGTTAGGGCCGTCGTCCCTTCTTGACTTCTGGCATTAACGTCCGCCCCCCTGTCAGCCAACAGTTGGGCCACATCGGCACGCCCTTGGGCCGCCGCCAACATTAAAGCCGTGTGCCCCGATTTTTTGTTCGCATAGTTGACATCGGCTCCCGTATCCAGTAGGATGCGGGCTATTTCTATGTAGCCCTTTTCAGCCACCAACATCAAAACGCTGCTGCCATCTCGATCCTTGGCATTGGGATTAACGCCCTTCGCCAGTATGGCTCGTGCATTAATAATATTGCCATTTTTAGCGGCCTGAACTAAGGAAGCATCTTGTTTAGTAGAAGCCATAATTCAATTACATAAATAAATAAAGGTATCGTCTTAACGTGGCACAAGACCGCTTCGGTGTTATGCTAAGTTTTATGAACTTTTTTTGCCTATCTTTAAGAGAACGCTATGAACCTTCCGATCCCCGAGTCAGTTAAACCCTGGCTCAACTTTTTCCATCCCGCCATCATGTTTGCCTTGCTGGCGATCGCCTTTTACGCCCTGTACCTGGGTATGAAAGTCCGCAAAACCAGAACCGCCGAAGGAGAAGAAAAAAAACAACTCGTGCAAGGCAGATTTAAAGACAAACACCACAAAGTCGGTTCTTTACTTTTGGCCTTTATGGTTCTCGGCACTCTGGGGGGTATGTCCGTCACCTATATTAATAACGAGAAGTTATTTTTCGGTCCCCACCTATTAGCCGGCCTCGGCATGACCGGACTTATTGCCGTTTCAGCTTCCCTAACTCCCTTCATGCAGAAAGGCCAAGAATGGGCCCGGTCTACTCATATCGGACTCAACGTCCTACTGGTGGGGTTATTTATTTGGCAAGCTTTCACCGGTGTGGAAATTCTCCAACGGATAATCGGCGATCTGTTCTAATTGGGGCTTATGGAATGGAGTAATTGTTAATCGTTCGTTTTTCCCTTGTCTCCCTTTTTCCCTTTTTTTTGTTTGGGGAAAGGCAGGTCGTGGGTTGTGTGAAAGTCTAATTGAGTTTTATAAGTCAAGCGGCGGGACACCTGTTTGACGATTTTATCCAACAGATTGTCCCCCGTTTTTTGAATCAAGGATTGAGACATTTTAGTAATAAACCGGGGAAACTTGACACCCACTGCCAAATCTAAATGCCACTCGGCCCCAGTAATAGTGCTGGGCAGTCCTAAATTTTTGACTTCCACTTCCGAACAAAACTCCTCCACTGGCATTTCCACCAGCTTCATAGTCGCTCGAAAATCCACTTCATATCCTGGAGGCTCGTACCCCGGCACGGGAATAGTCAAGATCCGATAAATATCTTCTGCGTCTGGTGGGAGCAAATCTAAACCGATTCGGGCCTCAACTTTGTAGCCAAAAGCACCAAACCGACCGATTAATAAATCGTAACCATTCTCCCCCAAAGGTTCGGCCTTCATCGGCTGGGCGCAACGACGAAACCAACTGTGGTGGTCGGCAAAATGTTCGGCCACGGTTTTATGGCAGGCATACAATTCCATGCAGTCCGTAAACTGAGCGTGAAACCATGTAGGTTCAGCTCCTTCTGGTATCTCTGTATCTTCGGGCTCTAATTCTGGCCTGAACTCGGGGTCTGTTAGTTCTCCGTAATCTTCAACTGGAGTTTGGCGATCGCCTTCACCATGAGGTTGGTGTATCATCTGCTCTTGTTCGGTATGCCTTGGTTAGCTTTCAGTCTATAGAATAAAGCTATTGAGGTTTGGAAATAAAAATAAAAATTTAACTTTTCTCGAAAAAATGAAAGTATTTGTAGCAGGGGCAACGGGCGAAACAGGTCGCCGCATCGTTAAAGAACTGGTCAACCGCCAAATTCCCGTCCGCGCTTTGGTCCGCAATTTAGAGGCGGCCAAAGAAATTCTACCCCCACAAGCAGAGTTAGTGGTGGGGGATGTTTTAAAGGCCGATGCTCTTGAAACTGCCATCGGCGATAGTACCGCATTAATTTGTGCCACCGGGGCCCGTCCCAGTTTCGACCCGACCGGGCCATATATGGTCGATTATGAAGGGACTAAAAATCTGGTAAATGCTGCTAAGGCTAAGGCGATAGAGCATTTTGTCCTCGTTTCTTCTATGTGCGTTTCCCAGTTTTTTCATCCACTCAATTTGTTCTGGTTGGTTCTTTTCTGGAAAAAACAAGCAGAAGAATATTTGCAAAAAAGCGGTTTGACTTATACCATCGTCCGCCCTGGCGGTCTGAAAAATGAGGAAAATCAATTTCCTATTTTGATGGAACCCGCCGATACTTTGTTTGAGGGTAGCGTTCCTCGGGTTAAGGTTAGTTTGGTTTGTGTAGAAGCGCTTTTTCTACCTCAATCTCGCCAGAAAATTGTCGAAATTATTGCTAAACCCGATGCTACTCTCAAAACTTTTGAGGAGCTTTTTGCTGCTGTAGCTTAATTTTGGTAGCTCCCATAATGGTGCTTGAAAATTTACTTTTATAAATTTTCAAGCTTATGCTTACTACCCAATGGTTGGACTTATAAACAATACTAAAATCGATTATGCAGCGCTTGGCAATTATTTTTATTAAACGCCTAATAATCGGCTTTTGTCTCTTCCTAACTCTTGCATTTTTACTCAAATTTTTATCTCTTTATAACCCAGAGAATTTCCTGGCTTCCCAGAGAAAATACTCCGGGGATTTTCCACATCTAGTAATGAAAGATGGCGACCCTTATATTCGGGCTTTAATGCGTACCATCTCCGCCAGCGAGTCTAACGTTGCCGAACCCTATAAGGTTATTTATGGCGGACAAACTTTCTCCGATTTCAGCCGCCATCCAGATTTATGCGTAACTATTTTTTGGGGTCCGAATAGAGGGAATTGCAGTACCGCTGCCGGACGCTATCAATTTATTAGTTCTACTTGGGAGGAAATGGCTAAACGCTATCATCCAAATCCTTCTGGGTTACTTTTTTGGCAATCCTATAGCTTTGAACCTCAATATCAAGATGCGGTGGTTTATGCTTGGTTGAGCGATCGCTACTATTGGAAAAACGATATTCCTAGTTTGTTGCGTCAGGGAAAATTAGATAAAGTTTTACGTTTGTTATCGGGTACTTGGACGAGTTTGGGTTACGGCATTGAAACTAATTCTATGAGTCGCTATTTGCCCCAAATTTATCAAGAACTTTTGCAAGAAGAAATTCGTTTGGCAGCTATTTACGCTAACAAAAAAGACGATTCAGCTCTGATAGAATATTTCCCTAAAGACTTAGATAAAGGTACGGTCGAAAAAGCTTTGAAAAAACTCGATTTTCCCGTGGTAATTATGCCCGCGATAATTTCCGACTTGCCCAGTAATTCGATTTGGTTTAGCACCACAGTTAAGATTGATGATGTGAAGTTGGTGGCAGAAACTTTAATTAAGGCGGGGGTAGAAATTAAAGCGATTAGACCTTTAGTTGATACTCAAGCATTTTCCGAAAGTTTAATTAGGGTAGGAGCAGATCCTCAGATGGAAGAGCGATCGCCCCTTACCTTAGCCCAAGTTCGTCAAGCATCGGAATTTACTCGTTAATTAACAATTAATAATTAACAATTAGCAATTATGAAGGTTAATTTGCTAAACTTTGAGAAGTAGCTTTGAATGGAGGTAGTTATGAACTTAGAAGAAATCTTAACGGCCCTAAAAGAAATGAAAGGGGAAGAACGAATAATTATTATTGAAACTGCCGCCCGTTTAATTAGAGAAGAAGCTGAAGAAAAGGCCAGACTGAAGGAAAAAGAAGAAAGGGAATTAGAGGAATCAGCTAAAAAGGCAGTTCCATTATATATGCCGGGAGGACCGCTATACGACCTTTGGTCTCCAGAAAGCGAACCTTACTACGATTCTGAAGATGAAATTCCACTAGGACCGGAGGTAGAAGCTAATGCGTAGGGGTCAAGTTTGGTTAGTTGAGTTCTATCCGACAGTGGGGGCAGAAATTGGCAAACGTCGTCCGGCCGTTATTATCAACAAAGATTCTACAGGTATTTTGCCTCTTAGAGTTGTGGTTCCAATAACTCAATGGCAAGATATATTTGCGGAACTAGAATGGATGGTATCGCTAGAACCTACTACAGAAAATGGTTTGATTAAGCGTTCTGCGGCAGACGCATTTCAAATTAAATCTGTTTCCACCGATAGATTTCTCAGGCAAATAGGCACCCTTTCGGAAACTGAAATGCAAGCTATTATAAAGGCGATCGCTTTAGTAATTAATATTGATTTTTAATGAGTACCACTATTCCGGTAAAAGCGATCGAACTTCTGCCGGGCAGTTCGATTAAGATTCACGATATTTCCTGGCAAGATTTCGAGGCAATTCTCGCCGAGTTAGATGAATCTTCTCCCACTCGGAAGACCTATTATCGAGGAAAACTAGAAATTATGTCTCCCCTGGCCCTACACGAACGCCCCCATCGCATTATTGCCGATATCGTTAAAACCATACTCGATGGGGAAGGCCGCGACTGGGAGGATTTCGGTTCTACTACTTTGAAATGTCCCCCGGTGGCGGGAGTCGAACCCGATACCGGTCTTTACATTCAGAACGCCGAACGGGTTCGCGGTTGTATCGATCTAGATTTGGCTGTGGTTCCGCCACCGGATCTGGCTATTGAGTCGGACGTAACTTCTAAAACTGTTCTGGATGCCTATACTGCTATTGGGGTTCCCGAAGTTTGGATTTACAGTAAAGAACGATTGAAGATGTATGTATTTGCTGAAGGGGAATACCGAGAAGTTGCTGTAAGTCCTACTTTTCCCGAACTGCCTTTAACAACTTTGATTCCGCAATTAGTACGACAGGCGATCGCTTCGGGTACCAGTAGAATGCTACGAGAATTCAGAAACAAACAGATTTATTAACCGCACAGGAAAGATTCCCATAAAAAAAGCCCCGTCTGTGACAGCCGGGGAAAATTCGACATCAGAGTGCATCTACCAGGTCGATTCTAACATAAAAGTATTTCAGAGTTTCTCGACCGACTCTCTGGATTAAACGCCATTATTAAACGCCTCCGACAAATAATCCGCCGCCGCTTCCACCAAAGCGATGCTATTCTCATAGACCATGCGAGTAGGTCCGAGAAGGCCAACGCTTCCCATCGGTACAGAACCGGGCCCGTAAGTAGCAGAAACCAGAGTACAAGAACGAATGGGCTCCAGAGGATTTTCAGAACCAATTCTGACTTTTACCCGCTTCGTAGTCTGGGAGTCTGGCACTTCAAAAATCAAAGGCCACAACTGTTCTTGTTCTTCTTCTAACAACTGAACGATGGTTTGGACTTGCTGGAGCTGGGAAAACTCTGGCAAGCGCAACACTTCTGCCAAACCGCTAATTAAAATTCTGGTATAGGCCGGTACCTGGGAACGTCGAGTTAACTCTGCCAACAAATTTTTAATCGAGTCGGCATAGTTTTGAAATTCCCGATCCAATTCAGACCAATCAAGGGATGATAATTCAGAAAGCGATCGCCCCCGCAATTTACTATTGAGAAAATTGGATAAAATTTGTAATTCTCGATCCACATCTTCGGGATTTTCTGGTAATTGATTCTCGAAGGTTCCCAAATTACCCATCTGGGAAGTTGCCCTCGTTAGCTCCATTAAAACCGATTGGGTTTCATAATTATTAGTCACCACAATCAGCATTACCTTTTGAGGTTCGATTTGTAACAATTGCAAATGTCGCAATCTAGCCGTGGAAGTTTGGGGCATAGTTACCAAAGTAATATACCCGCTCAAAGTGGCCAAAACCTGAGCAGCCCCTCGCAATAACGCTTCCAGGCGACCTTCCGACGGAGCTAGCTGTTTTTGCAAAACTTCCTCTACCTTGGAAGCTACCGTTTCCGAGGGAGTCATCAATTGGTCCACATAAATGCGATACCCAGAGTCAGATGGTACTCGCCCCGCCGAAGTATGAGGTTGATATAAAAATCCGGCTTTTTCTAAAAAATTCATCCCGTTACGGATAGTGGCGGGGCTGACGCTGAGATTGTATTCTTCTACCAGAGATTTCGAGCCCACTGGTTCTGCTGTAGCAATATAGTGACGAATCGTTGCCCAGAGAATATGTTGGTGGCGATCGTTGAGAGAAAGTTGGACAGGCATGAGCTTAATTAATGGTAGGTCAACCGCTTCTCTTCCAATCTTGATTTTGGACAAGGTGGGGGGTTTTTCTTTAAAAGATAGCAAATATCTTCGATTTTACTTGGATATCCTGCCAGGGATCGTAACAAAAGCAACCAATTTAGGAGGGAGACAAGGGAGAGGGGGAAGACAAGGGAGAGGGGGAAGACAAGGGAGAGGGGGAAGACAAGGGAGAGGGAAGACTTGCAGAGATCCCTTGTCTCCCTTGTCCTCCTTGTCTTCCTTGTCTCCCTTGTCCTCCTTGTCCCCCTTGTCCCCCTTGTCCCCCTTGTCCTCCTTGTCCCCCTTGTCCTCCTTGTCCTCCTTGTCCCCCTTGTCTCCCTTGTCTCCCTTGTCTCTTTTAATAGCGGGGAACCCTACGATCTACTATGGCCGAATAAGCATCAATACCGCCAACAATATTTTTGACGTTGCTAAACCCTTGTTGGCTCAACCACTGGCACATTTGGGCAGAGCGCATTCCGTGATGGCACAATACTAGAGTTTCTTTCTCGGCATCTAGCTTTTCGTGTATTTGGCCGGACCATTCGGCAAACTCGCTTAAGGGGAAAACCTCAAACCCTTCGATGCTTGCTAACCGAACTTCTAGGGGTTCGCGTACATCTACCAGTTGCAGATTTTCTCTTCCTTCTGTTAGACGAGCTGCCAATTCTTCAACGCTAATAGTTGCTATGGAATCTTGGGACATTTGACTTGAGACCTAATTTTTGAGCTAAAGGATTTACTGGTTGGGTTCCGTTTCACTTCACCCAACCTACAATTGGATTATTGATTCCCCATTCCTCATTCCCCATTCCCTACTTTTGCATGCATGCCTTTTGCATGCATGCCTTTTACCTAAAAGCTACCCATTACCAATAATTTCTGGAACCCGACGGGCCTGAGAATTTTCCAAACGGGGGCCTTGAATTTGAACCACCTCAGAGGCAAAATAGTTGCCCCAGCGAGCGGCCTTGGTGGCACTATAACCGTGGGTAATACCAAATAAAACTCCACCGGCAAAAGCATCTCCTGCCCCGACGCTATCGATCGCCTTTACGGGAAACCCGGGTACATGAGTAACCTGCTTATTTTCCACTACCAGACAACCATTGGGGCCGTCGGTAATAAAAGCAGTAGTTACTAACTCGCCTATTTTGCTGGCGCACTCTTCCAAAGATTCGGTGCCGCAAAAACTCCGCGCTTCGTCAGCATTGCAAAATACGACATCGCAATAATCTTGAATTAGCTTGCGGAAATCATCGGCAAAACTATCCACTAAAAATTTATCGGAAAAAGTAAAAGAAACCCGAACTCCATTACGCTTCGACTGTTCCATAGTTTCAATACAAGCAGCTCGGGTGTCTGGCCCGCTCCAGAGATAACCTTCTGAGTAACTGTACTTAGACTGAATCAACCGTTCCACGTTAATATCAGTGGCAGTTAACCCGATGGAAACTCCCAAATTAGTCAACATCGTCCGTTCTGCATCTGGAGTTGTTAGCACCAAACAACTGCCAGTGGGGCCTTGAGAAATTGGGGCGGGGGTGACATCAAATTGAACGCCAACCTCTAGCAGATCTTGACGATAAAATTCTCCGTTGGGGTCGCCGGCAACTTTTCCGGTATAAAAGGCAGTACCGCCACTAAGAGCGATCGCGATAATCGTATTAGCGGACGATCCTCCAGAACGCAATTTTAAATCGGTATTTTCTAGGTCGTGCAAAAGTGCCCCTTGTTGTGGGGCATCCACCAAGGTCATTCCTCCTCGGTTGATGCCGTGTTTTTTGATAAAATCATCCTCTACAAATGCTAAAATATCAACTAGAGCATTGCCGACGCCAAATACATCTATTGATTTTGAAGTTTGCGCGTTTTCTGTCATTTTACCTTCCTTGTTTGTTCCGGGTAGATTTTACCTCAAATCGTTTTATTTTTTCAATCTGACTTTTTTTTGAAGAACAATCTACTCATGGGTTGTCAAAAATCTTGTCAGAGAAAAAACTTTAAAAATCTTGCCAATTCCCCATTCCCAATTCCCCATTCCCAAAAATGACTAATTCTTCCCTACCGCTGTTGGTTCAACAGATGTTGCAACCGGATTTTTATCCCCATCCGGTTCGGGAATCTATCGAATTAATACAAACTCATATTTCTTTTATTCTGTTAACTGGCGAGTACGCTTATAAACTTAAAAAAAATGTCGATTTAGGTTTTTTGGATTACTCGACTTTGGAGAAAAGGCGGGAGTTTTGTTTTTTAGAATTAAGTTTAAATCAACGAACTGCTCCCGAATTGTATCTCGAAGTTGTAGGGATTATTCGGAAGGGCGATCGCTTCCAACTTACTTCGCCAGACTTTGACGGAGAAACTGGAGAATCTTCTCCGATAGAATATGCTGTAAAAATGCGCGAGTTTCCTCAAGAAAATCTCTTTACTGCTCTTTTTGAAGAAGGAAAATTAACGGAAACAGACTTAGAAAAAACAGGAGAGATTGTAGCTAAGTTTCACCTCGAAGCTCCCACCAACGACTATATTAGCAAGTTTGGCGAAGTTGCTCGAATTAGCCAGAGTATTAATAATAATTATCGACTGACAGAAAAATATATCGGCGGTCCCCAAACTCAGAAACAATACGAAGAAACCAAAGAATACACCGAGCAATTTTTAACTAAATATCGAGAAGTATTTGAAAGGAGAATTAATAACAACTGGATTAGAGAATGCCACGGCGATTTACACCTCAGAAATATCTGTCTGTGGCAGGATAAAATTATTTTATTCGATTGCATAGAATTTAAAGAAGCTTTTCGCTTTGTGGATGTAATCTACGATATTGCTTTTACGGTTATGGACTTAGAAGCGAAGAAAAGAACGGACTTAGCTAATGCTTTTTTAAATACTTATATCGAACAAACTGGAGATTGGGAAGGTTTACAAGTATTGCCGTTGTATTTAAGCCGTCAAGCTTATGTTAGAGCTAAGGTAAATTCCTTGGTTTTAGACGATTCGAGCATTTCTGAAGAGAAAAAACAAGAGGCAACCAAAGAGGCAGCTAGTTATTATAAATTGGCATGGGAATATGCCATTCCTCGTCGCGGTCGGTTAATTTTAATGTCCGGTTTGTCTGGTAGCGGTAAAAGTACAAATGCTCGTTATTTAGCCCGTCGTTTGGGAGCAATTCAGATTCGTTCCGATGCGGTAAGAAAGCATTTAGCAGGTTTGTCTTTGGAGGCAGAAGGAGGGGAGGATTTATATAGTTCGGAAATGACCCAAAAGACTTATCAAAGATTGGTAGAATTGGGAGGAATTTTGGCAAAAATTGGGTTAACAGTAATTTTAGATGCCAAATTCGATCGCCTCCAGTTTAGAAAGGAAGCGATGGCTATTGCTAAAGAAAATCAGTTGCCTTTTAATATTTTGTATTGCGACGCGCCAAGGTCGGTTTTGCGATCGCGACTGCAACGGCGCCAAGGAGATATTTCCGATGCAACTGCCGAGTTATTAAATGCTCAAATTTCTGAAGCAGAACCCTTCGCGGAAGAGGAAAAAAATTATCTAACAACTATAGACACGACGCAATTTTTAGACTCGCAACTTAACTCTTTAATAGCTGACTTTTCAACTTAAAAATAGAGATTTTTTATGAAAGTTTCCCCAGGCAAAGCGGCCTCAATAGCCAGTTTAGTTTTGTTGTTATTATTTCCGAACTTTATAGTTTTACTTGGATATACTGTTAACGAAAGTATTTTTTTGGGAATTATAGCGGCTCTTTCTGGCGGCTTAATTGCTGGATGGAGTCACATGGAAGAAGAAGAAAAAAAGCCTTTGAAATCTGAAAATATTAGTAACCATGAAAATGAGACGAAATCTGAAGCAGATGTAACCAGCACAAATCAAGACTTAACTCCTGCTAAAACAGCCGATATTTCACCAGATGCTACAGATTTACCCATAAAAAAAGGTACCGATAGCGAAGAAAAGCAACCGGAAAAAATAGTCGAGGAAAGGACTAAAAAACCCAATAATATATTAAATAAAACTCGTACTAATTCAAAAAAAAGTAAGAAGCCAGTCTCTACCAGTACCCAAAGAAAAGGAGTATCTCTCTTATCGTGGTTGTTAATGAAAGAACAAGAATCA
>CAZSTZ010000007.1:0-3952 GCA_964609515.1 uncultured bacterium
TGGTAGGTTTATACCTCCGCAAACCTTGGTTTACGCAATCGTTATCTTGCTTAAACTGTAAGACATTGCGGAACCAACCTTCTGTTGCCCGCATGATTTCCTGGTGTTGGGCATCGTAATTATCTAGCTCTTGAAAATACTCTTTCGCGCTTTCATTGAGGGCGTCGATTTCATCCAGAGTATTTTGCTCGCTAATTTTAATTTTTTCTGCTTCAATTTCTTGTTGAATCGGCTCAATTCGTTCTAGAATACCTTCCGCTCCCGACTCAAACAAAATTGCTTCTAGTTCTGGCAGTTTTTTATCTACATAAAACTGGAGGCTGGCAATTGAAGAATTGAAGATATTTAAGCCTTTTTTTAACAGTTGATACCACGCATCTTGGGGACTGTCTTCTAGTTCTGGGCCGGTAAAGACTGAAATCTTAATTTCCCGTTGGGAACCAATTCGGTCAACTCTGCCAATTCTTTGTTCTAATTGGTTGGGAGATGGGGGAAGGTCGAAGTAGATAGCCCAATTAGCAAATTGTAAATTGCGCCCTTCTTCTCCAGAGCGATCGCAAACTAAAATCAAGCACTTATGATTCTGACAAAATTCTTCGATATTCTTTTCGCTTTCTTGAGAAGATTGCCCCCAGTAATAAGAGGCGATCGCTTCTTTGCCAAAAGCTTCATTTAAAACTCTAACTATCTGATGACAAACTCTGGTAAAACTGGTAAACACAACTATTTTATCCAGTGGTGAATTGACCGGTAAACTAGCTATCAACTGCTTAATTCTTAAGGCTGCCTCCTCAATATTGCTATATGCAGGTAATTTTAATTGAGTTGAGAGTTTGTAGAGCAATACCATTTTTAACAACTGGAGGCGATCGCCTTCCTCAGAAGGTTCTCGGACAATTTCTAGTAAAGCTTCGAGAATTTCTGTTTCCTCCTCAAATTTAGGTGTATCCGTCAAAAGTTTAATTTCTTCAGCACTAAAATCTGGATTTAGGTCTGGATGGGAAATCCCCCTTAAACGAACTTCTACAATTTGTTCTAAGATGCCCAACCAAGTGCTGCTAGCCCGAAACAGCAGCAAAAAAAGCCGTTGGTAGGGTTCTTCTTGAGGAGCTACTGTCCGCCATTCTTCCAATAGTTCGTGAATTTTAGGCGATCGCTCGTCTAGATCGTACTCGGCGGTTAAAGTCGGGTTGCGATCGAAGATCGCATCCTCCACCGACTCTCGACGATTTCTAAGCATCCGTCTGTGAAGTCGATAGGTATCGCCGATATGGTTGCGAATTAAGCGAACCTGGCGATCGCGATCGTCGGCAGATGCTTCTGCCTTCTGGAGGCAACTTTCCAATTCCGTAATTAGCTGAAGCAAATACCGATCCTCAGCAAATAAACTTTTTAGTCGTTTGAGGTTCGTTTTGAGAACAAAAGGCTTAGTCCCTTCCCGGAACGAGAGCAAGATGCGACCTATCTCCTGGCGCTTTTGAACTCGCTGTTGAAATCCTTCTAAATCTTCAAGGCGATAAGTTGCGGGCTCCAGCAAGTGAAGCATTGCTAAAAAATCTCGCTCGTGGTTTAGAACCGGAGTTGCCGATAATAACAATAACCGTTTGGCTTGGTGGGCGAGTTTTTTTAAAGCTTGAAAACATTGGCGTTTGCCCCTATCTGAGGAAGCCGCCATTCCAGCGATATGATGGGCTTCATCTATAATGAGAAAATCTAAATCTCCTTCAAGCTTTATCTGATGCCAGTCATCCACGGCGATAACTTGGACGCGATCGCTAAAATCGGACAGGTAGAATTTATGGTCCAACTCCTTACGCCATTGTTCTACGAGATGTTTGGGAACCAGCACTATCGCTCTTCCTTGGGGCTCGTCAAGGAGGTACTGACGCAGAATGGTGCCCGCTTCTATTGTCTTACCCAGTCCAACCTCATCAGCTAGCAGGTAGCGCTGGACTGGATCCTCAAGCACTCGCCGGATAACTTCGACTTGGTGGGGATAAAGTTCAATATTGGCAGAAAATAGGCCCGCCATGCCGCGACTCACAGCACGCTGCTTGATTAGCGATCGAACGAACGGCAAGCGGCGATCGTGAAAGTACGGTGTTTCATGTCCCTTCCAGGCTAAAGTATCGATTGGATCTGTAATGGGACGGTTGCAGCGCACATAAATCGGAGCTTCATCAAAACATTTGGTTTGGCTGTTAGGGAGATCTACTTGATATTTATCGAGTTGTTCGTTCCAAGCAAAGATTCTACCGATTAACCATTTTTCTTCCGATTCTGACCAGATATAGCACCGAGTTTGAGACTCCAACCTTAACCGTTGAACAGCAGTTAGCGGCAAGGTCTGCTTGATGCGTTCTCCTACCGAACAAAAATACTCTACCTCAACTTGGGAATCAGACAGGCTAAGTATTTTCCCGGCTCCAAGGTTGTTATTGGGAGATTTCACTAAATCCCCGCACCTTATGTTCATAACAGATGACCATCCAAATTAACGTTACTGCCGATATGAAGATTGCTTCATCTGGAGTTATTTTAGCAAGATCTATGTGCAATTTGTTGTGCTACATCCGATCGGTTTGAATTACTTCGAGCCAAAGTATTAAAAACGGTCGTGTATTTTGCTGTTTTTCTCAACTGGGCCATACCTTGATTTGAGTTTTGATTGGTGGATCTAGTTTTTGTCCGCTAATAAGAAGGGGGCCATCTTGGTTTTTTCGCCTTTTTTATGGCCATGTCTGTATTTCTACCGCCACGGAACTTTTGAGTCTGGCATTCTTAGTTATTAGGCTGAGGTGCAGACTTGGTGCAGCAAGTGGCCCAAAAGGGAGCGATCGCCTCCCTCCCTCCATCTTTTAACCGTAAAACGGGCATCTTGCCTGTGGCCAATATCTCGTAGAACGGGCATCCTGCGTAGAACGGGCATCTTGCCTGTTAACATTAAAAATTAAGGAGCGATCGCTTCTGCCTCTTAAACAAATAATTAAGCAACAAACCAACTACCAAAACTAATTTTTAATTCGTCTCAATTGAGGAGCAAATAATGACAGTAGCCTCCGTTAAGTCCCCGGAAAAACTTACTCTGGAACAATTTTTAGAATTACCAGAGACTAAACCGGCCAGCGAATACTTTGAAAATAAAATTTATCAAAAACCAATGCCACAAGGAGAACATAGCCGCATTCAACTTAGCCTATCGCTTGCTATTACTCAGGTCGCCGAACCACCACAGTTAGCGATGGCTTTTCCAGAATTAAGGTGTACTTTTGAAGGACGTTCCCTCGTTCCCGACATCGCCGTTTTTGAATGGCAGCGCATCCCCAGACAGCCTAACGGTAGAATCCAAAATAAATTTGAAATAGCGCCAGATTGGGTAATCGAAATAGTTTCTCCAGACCAATTTTCTAGCATACCAATTAGGAAGATTCTTTTCTGTTTAAACCACGGTACTCAGTTGGGATGGTTAGTAGATCCGCAAGATGAATCTGTCATTACTTTTCAACCCAACCAACAACCAGAAGTCCGATATAATTCCGACCCTTTACCAGTTCTTAACGTCTTAACAGATTGGCAGTTTTCTGCTAAAGATTTATTTAGTTGTTTGTATTAGATTGTTTTATAAAAAAATGACTATCTCAGAAACCAGAAACCCGGTTTTTTCAAAAAACCGGGTTTCTTGACCTATTCCTTTTTGACCCTAAAAAAAATGACTTCTAACTACACCATAATTATCCAGTGGTCCGATGAAGATAAATGTTTCGTTGTAAGTCTGCCAGAGTGGGGCGAGTTTTGTCACACTCACGGAGATACTTATGAAGAAGCTGTCAAAAATGCTAAAGAAGTTTTAGAAATGTTAATCGAATCATCTTTAGAAGAAGGAGAACCACTGCCCGAACCTTTGACGTTAGGAAAATCTTTTCGAGTTGCTTAAAACCTTTAACAATTAACA
>CAZSTZ010000007.1:4052-63283 GCA_964609515.1 uncultured bacterium
TAACAACTAACAACTAACAATATCCATCATAATATCTGCTAAAACATCCGTTTGTTCCACCATAGCTAAATGCCCGCATTGAGGAAGAGCGATCGCATTTCTCTCCCCTTCCTCAAACAGCCAATGAAAACTCGCTAAATGGCGAACGTATTTAAACTCTATAACCTTATCTTCCGCCCCAGCAATAAAATAAACCGGCTGCTTTATTCCAGCAACAATTTTTGGTAAACGTTCTACCTCCGCCTCAGTAGTAGAATCTAATAAAGACCCTAAAGCGGCCCCTTCGTCAGCATCAAAAAAATCAACTACCCGTTGTTTTCCCCACTGGATATCTACCGGACGATAAACCTGACTGCGGGCAAATATCCAATCTAAAAACCGTACATAAGATAACCACCGAGGGCGGAACTTCACAATTTGTTGGCCGGCATTTCTGAAGCGATCGAACTCATCCTTTAAATAAATGCCTCCACCCGCATTCACGCAAATAACACCTTTAACCTTCTCTGGCATCAAGCTAGCGGCCGCGAGGGCAATGGTCCCCCCCAGAGAATGTCCGACTAACCAGGCCCGAGAAATATTAAGCTTCTCTAACAAAACCTTTAAATCTTCAGCATAAGCATCTGGGCCATAGTCGGGAGTCGCGGTTTCTTGGGGGACAATTTTAGATTGGCCGAACCCCCGCAAGTCGTAATAGAGACATTGATAAGTAGGGGCCAAAATCTTGACCACGGGTTCCCAATAGTGGCGACTCAGCATCCACCCGTGGACAAAGACTAAAACTTCTGGCAATTCCGTTGGGGCCGTTAGTTGATAGGCGTGTGGCGTCCCGCTAATCTCAATTTGACTCATACTCATACTCATACTCAATTCCCCACCGACAACCCATCCGTTAAATCCGTTACAAAATCCGCTGCTAACAAAAGCTAAAACCTCTCCCCCATCAACCGCTGTCGCATACCCTCAGCGATTTTTTGGCCCAGATATTCGGGGATCAAGCTCTCGTTGGGGCCTAATAAATAAAGAATCAAACGAGTTCGGCCTCGCCAAACCAGCAAATTAGCATTAACCACCAGCAGATCTTCTTGCCAAATTGCGTACATAACTTTATAGAATAAACCAGGCTGGTTATCTGCCTCAATCAAGAGAGCGGGCAAATGGAAAACGGGGTCAACATAAAACTCAGTTGCCACCTCCTCCAAACCTGCATCCAGGTTAAATTCCACCGCCAACATCTCTTCTACTTCAAAATGGCCAGCAAGGGCCTCTCGAATGGCGCGACAGACATTTTCTGAAGTTTTTTCCGTTAAGGCTTTACCACCACGGGATATCACCAACTTAATAAAAACCAACATTGGCGGGTAAATTTGCCCGTACAAACTCAGACTATGAATGGTCAGGCCGTAGGCCGCTAAGACCCCAAAAATGTCGCTGAGTAAAAATGACTGGTTGCGGTAAGAGAAATGCAAAGCACTTTTGTTTCCCTCTGGTTTGAGCTCGATGATGGCTTCCTTAGTCTGGTAAAGTTGGTAGGCTAGCTTCAGGTTTTGCAGTTGAATTTCGCTGCTGACAAATTGTTGGTAAAACTGGGGAAACGCTCGGTTAAAGCGTTTTAGCAGTTCTAAAGTAGAAGATTTTAAACCCTGAGCCATAATTGAAGGGATGTTGGGAAGATATACTAGCGATCGTCAACGTCATTTAATTTTGAATACCGACTACCACGCATGCATGGGTTTTTGGAAAAATTTATTTAGCAGTTCTGAATCTTCCTCTAAGTTTGACCAAAATCAATATGAGGAATACGGGGCTTTTGGGAGTAGCGATGCTAATGCCCAAGGCCAACAACAAAAGAAAAGCGGTACTGGACGAGTCTTTTTCAGTACCGATCGCGACATAGATCTTTACGAGTTGGAAGAACTCTGTAATGCTGTCGGTTGGTCTCGCCGTCCGCTGCGCAAGGTAAAAAAGGCGATCGAGTACAGTTTCCTCGTCGTGTCCTTATGGGAGATGCGAGGAAGCCGTCGCCGACTGATTGGCTTTGCCAGGGCTACTTCCGACCACGCATTTAATGCCACTCTCTGGGATGTAGTCGTTCATCCCGATTTTCAAAGTAAAGGTCTCGGTAAGGCCCTTATTAAATACGTCATCAAACAACTCCGCAGTCAAGATATCAGCAACATTACCTTATTTGCCGACCCTCATGTGGTGGATTTTTACCGCAATTTGGGCTTTATGTCCGACCCAGAGGGCATCAAAGGAATGTTCTGGTATCCAGACTAACCGATTCTGAGAAAATACCATTCTATAAATTGGACAGTATTTCTGGTATTAGATTTTAGATGATATGAGGCCTTTTTGTTCCGATAGAGGGACAAACATAGCACGGATGCCACCAAAAAATAGATAATTAAAATTTAAAAAATGACTTGTTTGCTTTGGATCGTGGTTAGCCCAATTTGGCAAAAATTTTTTTGACTTTTTGCCAATTTTGGTTTAACTCGTGTTATATTAATAAAACAACGGGATGTAGCGCAGCTTGGTAGCGCGCCTGCTTTGGGAGCAGGATGTCGCAGGTTCGAATCCTGTCATCCCGATTTTTTTTGTGCTAAAAAAAAGTTTTGAGCTAATGGCCATCAAAAAAAGTCGAGAATCTGGCCTAAGCTTAAGAACTAAAATTAAAAGGCCATAAGTCTAGTCGATCCATAGACTGCGGCCTTATTTTTTGGCCTTATCAACAAATCGATGCTTTGTTAATTGTCGAGCTGTTCGAGAAACCCGGTTTTTACAGAAATTCCGGGTTTCTGAGATATTAGGATGGTTGGTGGTGGGAAAACAAGGTTGGTTGGGGACAAGGAGATTTAAGAAACCGGGTTTTTGCGAAAAACCCGGTTTCTGGCGGGTGAGTTAGCCTTGAAAAAATGGCGAAGGTATTGCCCAAAAAACCGGGTTTCTGAGATACAAGTTTTGCGATACTTTAATTGTTATATGTAATATCTTTTAATGTAGTATAAAAAGCTATTAGCTGGTGCGCGATGTTAAAGTAGCTTCAAACAAATCCAATCTATATCGCTCTTCGCGATTACTACAAACATCGCTCTTCGCGATTACTACAAACATCGCTCTTCGCGATTACTACAAACATCGCTCTTCGCGATTACTACAAACATCGATTACTACAAACAATGGGAAATATTTACGTTATCGGTCCCACTGGGGCGGGCAAAACAACTTATTTGGCGGGATTGGCATATTGGCCGGATCGAACTAATTCTAAATTTAGGATTACAGGCATTACTAACGATGCCAAAAAACTCGCCGCCAAAGCAGAAACAATTATCCTTAATGGAGCTTCTTTAGAACCGACAATTATCGACGGCGTAAAAATTAAAAGTTTTTACGATTTGCCCCTCTATTCTTTTGAAATAGACATCAAACGTTCTTGGTGGCAATTCCCAGAACAAATTAACTTGGTAATGCGGGATTATCCGGGGGAAATCTTTAACGAATTAAACACCGGAATTTCTAATCCTTTACATCAAGAATTTCTGGATGAATGTTTGATAAAAGATGTGGTTGGTTGCTTGATACTTTTTCATAAATGGGAGATGCAAAGCGACTTATTTTACGCTGGAGTAATGGAAAGATTTATCGACTTAATGGACCAGCGCGATCGCACCCCAGATTTGCGTTTGGCAGTGGCGATGAGCAAATGCGAAAGGGGGGAAATTTGGCCCGGTCGCCTCGAACCGGAGTTGGACATCTTTAAACTCCATTTGCCCAGGACTACCAGTATTTTACGCCGCCACATTCCCTACAAAAACCTGCAATTTTATGCTATATCAACCTTTGGCGTTTTGCACCGCAACGACCCCCGTCCCAACCGCACCGACGAATTGGGCAGTCCCCACTCGGTCCTGCGGGAACCCCTTAAGTGGCGGCCTTATGGTATGATTTCTCCGCTATACTGGTTGAGTAAGGGCCGGAGGATGGGACTAATTGGCTAATGGCAATTAACAATTAGCAATTAACAATTAACAATTAACAAGGCAATGGAAACTATAGAAATTCACGAATTTAGTACGGGGATAATACCCGAAAAATTAGCCGAAGGTCAATGGCGATCGCGCGGTTATAAAGTAGGGGAATATATGAACGTAACCTTAGAGCAAATTCCCAACAGCATCGAACGAGCTATTGCTAATAAATCCTTCGAGGTTTCCAAAGACCGTCAAAGTAAAGAACCTACCTTTGTAGGGCGGGTAATCTTAGGAGAAGATGGGGATTGGTCCGTAGTTTCCGTAGTGACTTCTGGGGAAGACGAATACGGGCGATCGCCTTCTTTTTATCGTTATTTTCTCTGCGAAGGTCGGGAGAGTTTGTGGAAAATATTAGAGTGGATAGATGCCCAAGAAAGGCAGGGAATAAAAACGATTTTTAATCCTTTCGATAATCGAGAAAAAGGCAAACCACACAGACACAAAATAAACAAAAGACCTCCAAACAGCCTTCCCAATGACTGGCAAAATTGGTTGCAAGACCGGCCAGTGCCGGTAGTCCTCCCTCCTGGTTTTTATAACTTGCAAACTATTAACGAAATGGCAGAAATGAAAGCCAAAAACTGGGAAATTTCCTGGGTTTATAACGTCGAAACCGTCGAAGAACCGGAACAATTTATTATCCTTCATCCAGCCAATGCCGAGGCAGAATTTCGCTTAAAACAAACTGCGGTAAAAACGACTGATACCTCGCCAAAAATTAACGCTCCTAACATAGATTTAGCGGCGATGGAAACGGCAGTTAAAGGTTTAATCAGTCGTTCCCAAATCAAGCCAGAATGGATAGTTAATTTAGTAGGTACTTTAAAAGTAGGTCAAATCGATTCGGAATATCTGAAAAACCTGTTCGATCGCTTGGGGGCGAGTAGCGGCATGAACCAGGAAAATGCCGGGGAACAAACCATTAGACTTTTAACCTTAAGGGCAATAGTAATTCCCGAAACTTTGCCCGAATATCTGGACTGGTTGCAAATAAAAAGCAAGACTAAAAAAGAGAATAACAAACAAACAATTTCCCTACAATTTCAATCTCAATTAAAAAACTATGTCAATTTATTAGAACCGCTACTATCCCAAGGCATGAACAGCGCCTTAGAACAAATTTTGCTAGGCAAAATGCCAGTACCGGCATTTAATTGGTTGTTAACTTCTCAAGGTAGTTTGTGGGCATCCTATCGGGGCAAACTCCGCCAAAAAGTCCGCAACGATTTAGACGCGATTAAAAACTCCTTATTAACCAGAGGAATTAACCATCCATCCAGCTCCTTTAATTGCGGAAACGCTATTTGGAAAAAACTACAAACTTGGTTGCAGTCTGGCAAAAACCGCTGTAGTTATTACCAACCTTTAGCAGACTTATTTGCGCGACTGCCAGACTACGAATTGGCGGCCTATTTTTATCAAGTCAGTCAAGGCAAAGTGCCAAAAGAAATCTTTATCGAGGCATTTCCCCGTTCTAAAAATGCTTTAGAAGAAACTGTTTTTGGGCTGACAGTATTGAGACACGTTACTTTAATAGATAAAACAGTTTTAATGATTAGCAAATATGCTTTTGCTTTAGCTGTGGCAGCTTTGCTAATAGCTTCCCACACCATCATTTTTGCCGTAGGGTTTAACGTGGGGAAATTAAGCGAAGAGGAGGTAGCGGATAGCCAAATAACAGCAACAGAAACTCCTCAGACAACAGCTACTCCAACTATAACCCCTACTCCAGAAGAAATATCCCCGGAACAATTGCAAATAGCCCTAAATAATTTCCCCACAACCAGGGAGACTATCGAGCAAATTGTTAACGAATTGCAAAGCAAATATTTAGAACAATTTCCTCCCCCGCAGCCTCCAGAACAGTTGTTTTTGGATATCGTTACGGCCATGAAAGAATCATTAGAAACCGATTTAGATTTACAATATACAGGGGCAATTATTGGAGGTTTTGCTGGGGAACCGGATAAATATATTCAAGCTCAAAGAAAATGGATAGAGGCTATTTATTCCTATCAACAAAAATTTTTAGGTCAAGGTTTGGGATACATCGAACCCCAACAACCGACGGCTGAAAAATTAAAATGCGACATCAGCGATCGCCTGGGAATTTACTTAGAAACAACACCGGATATTTGTTTGTCAAATAATCCAGAATAAAAAAAATTTTTTTGTCAATTGTCAATTGTTAATTGTTTCGGAAAGTTTTTTTGCAAATATGAGATGCTCTCTTTAATTATTCCCAATTCCCAATTCCCCATTCCCCATTCCCCATTCCCCATTATCAATGAGAATTTATCTTTACGTTTTATCGGGAATTACATCTGCTTTAATTGGCTGGAGTTTAGGTCAATTTCTACTCAGCGACC
This sequence comes from uncultured bacterium, assembly GCA_964609515.1. Classification (GTDB taxonomy): domain Bacteria; phylum Cyanobacteriota; class Cyanobacteriia; order Cyanobacteriales; family Microcoleaceae; genus CALKCV01. Next base: position 10,459 of record CAZSTZ010000007.1, read on the forward strand.
TGAACTGGTTGCAAAAATTCCCCGAATTAGTAATGTTTCCTGCCGTGGCAATTTCTCTCGCCATCGGCATAGTTGCTACGGATATTTTTATCAGCAACCCAACTCGCCTAAAACGCAATTTGCGCACCGGTTGTTTGCCCTTAATTATTGCCGCTATTTTAGGATTATTAATTGGCGTTGCTTCTGGGGGCATAGTACAACTTTTTCTGCAACCAGAATTGCGGGCTAAACTATTTGCGGTTCCCGATTTTTTCGTCAGAATAATTGGTTGGGTATTAATAGGAGGGGCGGTGGGCCTCGCCGAGGGTTTTACTTGGCGCTGGCGTAGCGTAGAAGCGGGGGATAAACAGCGTTTTTGGCAGCGTTTGTTGGTGAGTTTTGTTGTTAGCTTTTTTACCGCTTTGGCGGCAGCGTTAATCTTTGAATGGTTGCGACAGCAGTTAGGAGAAATGCCAGAAGCATTAAAAGCTTGGGAAGATTTGGTCGGGTTTTCTTTGCTTGGGGGATTGTTGGGTTTTGTCTTAAGTTTTTCTACTTCTCCGAGTCATATAGTTGCTTTGCGGGCGGGTTCCGGTTTTGAATATGTGGAATTATTGGCAAGTTCCAGTAGCAATTCTTTAGGTAAAATAGAGGATTATCCGCGCATTTTAAAGGTATTAAAACCGGAATTAAAATTTGTTAGCAATCATTTTGCAGATAGAATAGAAGAGGGTTTATCTATTCAGTTACCCGCCAGGGGCAGAGTTAGAATTGGTTCGGCAAAACTACAGGCGAAAGGCGAAAAAAAATATGGCGTACATATTTATATTCCGGGTTTGCCGCTTCATGTGGCAGATTTAGATTTAGGGGCGAGACAAACTACTCTGGTTCCAAATTTGAAATTTTTTGATAGGATAGAATATCAAGGCGATCGCTTAACCGAAAGCACGCCTATTAAGTTAAAACATAACGATTTAATCGCATTTTATGCCGATAAAGGGAGCTACAATGACAAAGAAATTTTCCGATTTGTCTATTACAACCGGTTCTTGGATCCGCAGGGTTAGTTTATCTTTTTTATTATTAGTTTCTTTAACTAAACCGAGTTTGGCAAAAGTCGAATCTGTGGAAATTATCGAGGCAATTCCCGATAGAAATGAAGGGAAAGTAACCTTGCGAGTTAAAGCTTACGATCGCAACAATAAACCAGTCATGGGATTGCCGAAAAATGACTTTAGTTTAACAGTTTGTCCCCCACAAGGAAACCCGGATAAAGGAGACTGTCAAACTCTTAACCAAACCGATACCGAATGGAAAATTCCTTCACCAGAAGAATTGCCTCCGGCGTGGGTAATTGTGTTGTTGGATTTTAGCGGCAGCATGAAACAATTAGATAGCGACGGCAACCAAACAAAATTAGAGGGGGCAATTGAGGCAATTAGAAAATTTGAGGCCGATTTAGCGGGGCGTAGCACCAATACTCAAATAGCGATCGTTCCTTTTGGGGAAGGGGGCAAAAATTGTCCTGGAAATAAGGTCAACGAACAGCAATTAGATAAGTTTAAAACTGCTGGAAGTTTGGAAACAGAAAAATATCTAAAGCAATTAGAACGTCAGGTCCAAAATCTTTGTGCAGCGACCAATATTTACGAACCATTGCGGACGGCAATTAAATTTTTAGGCAACCCTCAAGAACCCCGCTTTAACCCTCCCGAAAATTCCGGTCAACTTCGCCCCAGACTATCGGTTATTTTACTTTCTGACGGCTATCATAGCATTTATGGAGAGGAAAATAACGAAGCGGAATTAGAAGGACAAGATTTTGAAAAATTGGCCTTCGTACTTAAGACTTATCCTGGGGTAACGGTGCATACTTTGGGTTACGGTTTAACCCCAGAACAATTGCAAGAAAGATACGGTCTCGAACGACCTCCAACTATTCAAGACCTTCGTCAAAGTGGCGGAGTAGTTTATGCAGAAGAATTTACCAATCCCGAAAGATTGGAGCAAATTGCTAAGGAAGAATTTGTCGATGCAAACCGCTTAAAACAAATCGCTGATGTAACTAGAGGAATTGCTTTATTTTCTGGTAACGCCCAGGATGTTTCTCGCAATTTAACAGAGTTTTTAGAAGCGATGTTCGACGAGTACGAAATTAGTTATCTTCAACCCACAAATGCCGACAGGGGTTCTTTACATAACGTCCGGGTTGCGGTAACTTCTCCCGAGAAAACCGTAGAGTCACAACCAAAAGATTATGTATTTCCTTGGGTGCCCCGATCGCTTCCGGGAAATATTCGAGCGATCGTGTTATTATCCGTCGTAACAGTTCTCTTGGGTGCTGGTTTTATACCTTTCCTTCTCTGGGCAAAGTCTCTCAAACAAGAGTATCAATAGACTTCTTTCAGAAGTAGGCATGCATGCAAGAGGCAAAAGGCAAGAGAGGAGAATTTTTTAGTTTTTTTCTACTTTTTAATTTCTTGCAAGCTGTTTGGGATTGCTATAACAATTAAAATATCTTTTAAACTATGAAAAAATCTGGGATAGTTTGCGGTTTAATTTATTTCTGTCTGACAGTTATTTGGGGATGCGATAATGGGGATGTTTCAGAACCAGAATTAATGCTTTCCAGTCCATCTCCTACTTCTTCATTAATAGAATGTCCCGAAAAACCGAAAGTTCGTTTAAGTAAACAAGAAGTCGAGTCCGTGTCTGTTGGGGAAGAGGCGATCGCTGTTTCTAATGTGATTAATTCAGAACAAAATCTGGGATATAAATTTTACGGTCGAACCGGCAACAATTTTAATTACGTTATTACCAGCAACGTTTGTATTTGGATTTTTTCCCCGGACACAAAATTATTGCAAAGACGAGAATTAGTAATAGGAGGACAAGGAGATATTCCTTCATGGGGAGAGGTAATGTCTATCGATTTACCTCTGACTGGAGACTATGTTATTCAAGTTTCTACTCCCCAAGATTTGGCAAGATTTCAATTAGACATGAATCTTTTAATCAGTCGGCCAATTCCGCAACCTTCTGTAACTCCTAAGGCCGAATCTCCATCCCCTCCCGCTGCAACTTCTACTCCTAATAATCAGGAAACTAACCTGCAAGAAATTGTTAAAGAATCTCCAGAAGAAGCGGTGAAAAATTATTACTTAAATCTCCAGCAAGGTCAATATCAAAAAGCATGGAACCAACTGTCGGCAGCTTACCAACAAGATACCCAACTTCATCCCGAGGGTTATGCTTCTTATGAGAGTTGGTGGAAATCGGTAAATAACATAGAAATAGTAGCGGTTAACGAGCTCGAAAATAATGCAACTACGGCTGCGGTTAATTCTAACGTAAATCTGGTTAAAAATTCTGGGGAAACTGTTTATCAGTCTCTTAATTTATTGTTGGTATGGGAACCTGCTAATAATCGATGGAATATTGACGCAGTTAAGCTGAATTAAAATATGGTTAAATATTCTTTTACTCTCAAAAATAAAAACACTAATAAAGAACACAGATACGCTATCGAACTGAACAAAGATGAGGAAAATATGCCAGAACAGTTTTTTACTTCGGCGGTATGCGATCGCCTAAAAAACGAATTACAAAAACAAAGCGGTTGTCGCCTTAACGAGAGCGATTTAAGTTTAATTATTGCGACTTGGATTGAAGATATTAAGGAGGGATATCGCAACAGCACTATTGCTTTGAATTTGCCTTTTATTAAACTAGAAAATTTGGATAATTTGCAACCACCTGTCAATAAAAATTTACCGAATTTAATCTCTCCCAATTTGGCGGATATCGAACCAAAATTAGGAGCGATGCCGCCGTTAGATTTTTGTTAAGTTATCATCCCAGAAACCGGGTTTTTTGAAACAACCGGGTTTCTCGACCGACTACGAAGTACAGTTTTAGATCCCCCCCCGCCCCCCTTAAAAAGGGGGGAGCCAGAAAAACTCAAAGTCCCCCTTTTTAAGGGGGATTTAGGGGGATCGCAAATGCACCTCACCAAACAGAGAAATATTACCCATTACTAAAAATCATGTCTGTTTCTTGTCCTTTATGTTACTACGATCGCAACCCGAATAGCAGCGAGTTTTGCGAGGTTTGCGGTACGGAAATTACTGGGAGTAAAACTGTAGAGACTCCCAAAGAAAAGTTTATTATTGCCCCCAAAAAATCAGGCATTCCTACAAAAATTCAAACGATGCCGCCGCCGACTTTAGAAAATCCTAAAAATGTCGGTTTAGCGAAACTCATTCCCAAACAAGTAGGGGCGCCGATACCGGAATTTATGTTAGATAGCGAGAGGGCGATCGCTGGCAAATTTGACCCCAATACCGGACCGGTAGAAATCGATTTATCGGGATTTTACGGTGCGGAAAATGTTTCTCCCCAACACGCCGAGATTTATCTGGAAGAAGGGGAATGGAAAATTAAAGATTTGGGTTCGGCGACGGGTACTTTTATTAAGTCTTTTGGTGCTTCTGGATATGAAAAAATTCTCGGCCCCAAAACGTTAAATTCGGGAGACGAAATTACCATCGGCAATATTCGTTTATTATTTCAAACGTAGGTAAAGCAAAATTGCAGCGTACCCGTTCGATGGTTTATAATGCTGTCAGGTTCGATCTAACTTTCAAATCTCTAATCTAAGGAGTGCGATTATGGAAACGATAACCTTTAGTCTGGATACTGACAAAAGAAAGGCTATAGATGAAATTGCTTTGTTGTTGGAGCGCGATCGCGATTCTCAACGACGCGATCGATGCTTATTTGCAAGTGCAGCAGTGGCAGTTAGAACATATTAAAGAAGGTTTGCGCCAGGCGGATGCTGGTGAGTTTGCCAGGGATGAGGAAGTTGCTGCTGCTTTCGCGAGGTGGCGGCAATAAAAATTATTTGGTTGGGAGTCTTTCGACTCGAAACTAGATAAAAAATCGACAACTAACAACTAACAAAAATGCCTACCAAATGCCCCAAATGCAGCGCTCAAAATCTGAATACCGCCCTAACTTGTGCTGCCTGCAGTTTTCCCCTAAGTATTTTATCCTCTCCAGGATATCAACTACCTCCTGGAACTCCACTTAAACACAGCAAATATATCATCGAAAAAACTCTAGGCGAGGGCGGTTTTGGCATCACTTATAAAGCGGTGAACGATATTTCTGCTGAAGTTGCGATTAAGGAATTGTGCCCGGACAAATTTCTCAGACAAGGATTTAAGATTATTTGGCCCAGTTCTGTTTCGCCAAAAGCAAGAGAGGAACAAATCCAAAAATTTCAAGCAGAAGCAGAATCTTTACAACAATGCGTTCATCCTAATATTGTTAAGGTTTATGACTGGTTTGAGGAAAATAACACTGCTTATCTCGTCATGGAATTTGTAGCAGGTCAATCTCTGGCTCAAATTTTAAAAACCGAAAAAAAACTCCCAGAAAATCGCATCACAAATTATTTTTTACAACTGGCAAATGCCCTCAAAATAGTTCATCAAAATAACTTTTTACACCGCGACATTAAGCCGGATAATATCATTATTAATTCGGAAGATAAAGCAATTCTCATCGACTTCGGGGCAGCCAGAGAATTTATGGCAGGCATTACTAAAAAAATGACTGCAATGTTAACTCCTGGATACGCTCCTTTGGAACAATACGCTCATTTTGGCAAGCGCCATCCCAGTACGGATTTTTATGCTTTTTGCGCTTCGATGTATCACGGTTTAACTGGTGTAATTCCTCTAGCTTCTCCTGCTAGAATGACGGCGGATACTTTGGCTCCACCGCGACAAATTGTGCCGTCAATTTCTCGCCAAATAGAACGGGTAATTTTAACAGGGATGAAGTTGGAACCGGCGGAACGTTTTCAAACAGCGGATGAGTTAATAAATGCTTTAAAAGGCGAGTTAATTTCTTCTTATTTGAAGCGGGCAAGAGAGTTATTAAAAACGAACAAAATTGTAGAAGCTGTTGCTGCTTACGAGGAATGTTTGGTGCGAGAAGTTGATAATGGTTTGGCTGCAGTAGAACTGGCGATGTTGTTGATGTCTGTAAACCAGAAACAAGCAGCAATAGCAGCTTATAAGGCAATGGAAATACAGCCAGATGACGGTAGAATTTATGGGGTTTTGGGGTTAATAAATTGTCGGGAAGCTAACTGGGAGGAGGCACTTTCTTTGTTGCAACGGGCGGCATTTTTAGCGCCGGATGAGTCGTGGATCCAGGCTAATTTTGCTTGGGCTTTGGCTAAATTGGGTTATTGGGAAAAAGCGGAAAAAAGTTGCGATCGCGCTTTGGAACTAGATGGAAATTCTCCTTTTGCGTTAGGTTTAAAAGGTTGGATTTTAGTTAACCGAAATCGCTGGGTAGAAGCTATCCGCGCCACCCGCCCCGCTATTACTAAGTTAAAGCAATTTGATAATAATTATAGTTGGGAATTGCAGCGCTGGCTTTATCCTTGTTTGACGGTTGCGATAGATAATGCCCTTGCCGGTGAAACTGCGCCCGATGCGGATAGGTGTATCGAAGAGTTTATAGAACAAATAGAGGATAGCGCTTTTGCCTGGGGATATAAGGGCTGGAAGTTAGCAACAAAGGGTCGATGGCAAGAGGCGATCGCTCTTTTAGAAACTGCCACCCGCCAACGGGAAGTTCCCGAGTGGGCGTTCGTCAATTTGGCCGTTGCTTGCGAGAGGGTGGGAAGGAGTGAGGTTGCTATCGATATCTACCGAAAAAAGTTAAATCGAACTGCGGACGATTTTTGTTTGTATCGTTTGGGTAGTTTGTTGGGGGAACGGGGGGAGTGGTGGGAAGCGCGATCGCATCTGGAAGCGGCGGTTAAGTTGAACCCAAATTATGCCGAAGCTTATCATAATTTAGGTTGGGTTTTGTTTCATCTCATCCAAGGGGGCGAAGATTCTAACTTTATGGAAATGCGATCGGCTTATATTAAAGCATTTGAGTTATACGAGGAACAAGATAAGTTAGATTTAGCAACAGAGATTAAACGGGCGTTTGAATCTATAGGTGTTGATTTGGTTGGGAATCGAGAATTGGGAATGGGGAATTGAGTATAATTTTTGAAATGAGAAAAGTAGAAAAGTAGGTTGTGCGGACCTTCGTGAAACCCAACAGGATGCATCTCAATTTTGAAGAAAACCGGGTTAAGGAGAATTATGGCTATTGCGAGAAGAAAATTTAACGAACTTTTGTTACAATTTTTAATCGGTAGCGGCATCCCTGCCGCCGTCGGCGAATATTGGCAAATTAAGCCAGAAGAACGAGAACTAGAAAAGAAAATAAAACAACTTTTTGAATACCTAGACCCAGAAATAGAACTGTTAATGCCGACCTATTTAGGTAACGACGAAAGGCGATTTTACGGTCGGGGAGTTCCTCTGGGTTTAAAGGTATTAGATAAGTTTAAATTGGGAACCGGAGTTACCTATGTCGGTAAAACCAGAAAGGTTTGGAGTGGGGCCGGTTGGACGGGGCAACCAACTATTACTAAGGACCGAGGTAAAACTTATTTAATTATCGGCGCTTACGATCGTAGTTTGAGAAAAATTGATGCTGCCACTAACGAAGAAGTTTGGCGTTACAAATTCGACGATGTTATTAAAGGTTCTTCGACGGTTTATGTGGATGAAACTGCCAGGGAAGAAAATCGAATTGTTATTTTACAAGGCAGTCGAACCGGCAGACCCAAAAAAGGAATTGCTCCTAGTTTTAGGGCGATTTCTTTTAGAACTGGGGAGGAACTTTGGAAACTGGATATTAAAAAAACGAGGAGTTACAGCAGAGATAACGACAGTAGCGCTTTAATTTTGGGAGACGGTTTAATTTTTAATGCGGGGGAAAATGGCATTGGTTATTTTCTCAATAGTTCCACCAGCGCGACTCAAATAAAATCGGGTCTGGTTCAACCGCAAATATTATCTGAGGTGCAACTTTACGAAAGTTCGGATAGTAAAAGACATGGGGGAAATTTAGTTACGGAATCTTCCCCCGCCAGGTTGGGAAATCGGATTTTTGTGGCTTCTGGTTCGGGGCATATTTATGGTATTAGTATTGAAGAAAGAAAAATAGTTTGGGATTTTTATACCGGCTCGGATTTAGATGGGACTATTGCTATTTCTAAAGAGGGTAAATTATTTGGGGCAATTGAAAAGCAATATATCCCCGGAAAGGGCGGCGCAATTAAGTTAAATCCCAACAAACCGCCCCAGGAAAGCGTGGAATGGTTTTTGCCTACTGGGAATCGAAAATTTAATAGTTGGCAAGGTGGAATAATTGGCTCGATCGCCCTCAACGACGAGTACGATCGCGATGAATTTCCCCCCTTATTTGCTACTAACGCCATTGACGGTTATCTCTATATCGGTGCGCAAAATGTTGTTACCGGGAACAAGGTTAAAGGACCGTTAAAAAAATACGATTACGACACTCCGTTAGTAGTTTTTAAACAGCGCATCGGCGTTTCAATTTCGACCCCCATTTTTACCGACGGCAATAAGTTAATTGCTGCGGGATATAGCGGCGTTTATCTATTTGCTTTAAATTGGGAACCGGCTCAGTTAGGGGATAAGGATGCTTTGCCAAATGGTAAGGGAGATTTTTACCGTTTAATAGTAGAAGAAACTGACAGATTTACTCCCGGGAGTTCTTTTGAATCGACACCGGTAGTGTGGGATGGAATTGTGAGAATTTGCGGGAGAGACGGTTTTCTTTATACTTTTGGCCAATGAGTTTGTAGTAATCGCTTTAGCGATTTACGCGATGGGGTTGGGTAGGCAGCTCCTGTTGTAGCGGACGAGTATAGTCTGCTAATAGAATCATGGAGGATAGGCAGTTAACAATTAACAACTAACAACTAACCACCCACACCATCGCACGCGCGCTTCTTATCCTGACTGACATTGGGACTCTTAGCCAGATCCCCCCTTACCTTCTTGCAAGCTTGTACCACAAAAGAGTTAAAGTCGGGCTCCCACAGGCGCACCGTCTTGTCTAAATTGGCGGCAGCAATAAAGGTGCCATCCTGGCTAAAAGTGACGCTCTCGAACTCCAGTAGAGGCCCCTTTAAAGTAGCAACTTCGGTGCCGTCTGGTTTCCACAAGCGCACGGTGGCATCGCGACCGGCAGTAGCAACGAGCTTGCCGTTGGGGCTGAAACTAACGTAGTTAACGGCGCCTTCGTGCCCCTCTAAAGTAGCGATCGCTCCCCCGTCTGTCGTCCACAAACGTGCGGTGCCGTCTTCGCTGGCAGTAGCAACGAGCTGGCCGTCAGGGCTGAAACTGACGTGGGAGATGGGGCCTTGATGCCCTAACAAAGTAGCAACCTCGATGCCGTCTAGGGCCCACAAGCTCGCGCTCGCATCGCGACCGGCAGAAGCAACGAGCTGGCCGTCGGGGCTGAAACTCACATCTTCGATCCAGCCTTTGTGACCTGTTAAAGTAGCAACGGCGGTGCCGTCTGGTTTCCAGAGGCGGATAGTTCGATCGCGACCGGCGGAAGCAACTAGCTGGCCGTCGGGGCTGAAAGTGACGTGCTTGACCCAATCTTGATGACCCTTTAAAACAGCAACCGGCGTGCCGTCTGGCTGCCACAAACGCACGGTTTTGTCATCGCTGGCAGTAGCTATGAGACTGCCGTCGGGGCTAAAACTGACATCATTGACCCAATCTTCGTGCCCTTCTAGGGTCGCAACTGCTTTACCGTCGGGCTGCCACAAACGTGCGGTGCGGTCCCAGCTAGCAGTGGCAACGAGCTTGCCGTCGGGGCTGAAACTCACATCTTGGAGCTCGCCTCGATGCCCCTCTAAAGTGGCGATCGTTTTACCGTCGGGCTGCCACAAACGTGCGGTGCCGTCCCAGCTAGCAGAAGCAAGGAGGTTGCCGTCGGGGCTGAAACTGACGTTAGAGACTAAAAACTTGTGTCCTCTTAAGATATTCTTTTGTTTCCACTGCTCGAAATTAAAGCTCCGTTGCAACAGCGCGGTACCGCGTCTCTCGTTTTCTACATTTACCCATCGGGACTGTAATTCTTTTCCCAGAGCAATTAGATCTAATTGCTGCTCTAAGCTGGAAGCGGTTATAGATTCTAAACTTGCTATTTTATCGCTTAATTTAGCATTCTTCTCGCCATTGGCGCCCTGACAGCCAAATAATGCCAACAGCGACAGGGCGATCGCTCTACCTGCAAACCGAGAAATTTTCCGCTTCTGACGTTGCCGCCCTACTGTTTGTTTTCTCATAGTTAAGTTAGTCCTCAAAAAACAACTAGATAACCGGTCAAGTATTCTCAGTATCTCAGAAACCCGGTAATTCCGGCTTGCGCCGGGTTTCTTAACTGGTTCCCTAATTATAACATATAGCGATCGCCCGCAGAGCCTAGAGACAAGGAAGACAAGGGAGGGGGGAAGACAAGGGAGAGGTTAAAAATCGAACGAAGCTTGTCTCCCTTGTCCCCTTTGTCTGCTACTTATTGAGGAAACTCTAATTAAAATTGTTGACCGGTACCAAAATATACTTGAACGCCGCCTTCGCCGTTAATGCCGACGTCGCCCCGCAACAACCCTAAAAAGGTGCGCACTCGCAACCCAACACCGCCACCAAAACCGGTTCCGGGTTTATCGCGCTCTTCTGGTGGTTCTCCAATTATCGTATCTCCCGAACCGAGATCCGAGGCAAAGTCGAAAAAGAACACCGCCCCGACATCCCGCCAAATTGAAAACCGATACTCGCTCCGAAATAAGACATAACTGCGCCCGGTTCCCAAGTCTCCGGGTTCGTATCCCCGCACGGTTTTGTTGCCTCCTAAAGCAAAGGCTAATGAAGGCGGCAAATCTCCTATTACCGTTCCCGCTTGCAGGTTAAAAGCAAGCATTTCTGGTAAAGCGTAAGGATCGTCGCTGCTGAGAAACTTAATCGGTACATATTGAACGTAGTTTCCTATCAAACGGTTGGAACTAATCTCCCCCTCCCCAATAGGAATCGATTGTTCCGTCGTAAAAGATACTTTACCGCCGCTGGTAGCATTAAAAGGATTGTCAAACCAACTGCGATTGAAGCCTAAAGATACTGTATATAAATCGTCGATGCCGCTGCCGCTCCAGCTAGTGGGGTTGCCGCGAGCGTCTTCGGTGGCGAGGTCGCCGTCTTCGTCGCGGACGCTGATGCGCTCGTAGTTTAAGCCAAATTCCCCGGACCACAATCCCAGGGGACGGCTGAAAACGAGGTTGCCGCCAACTCTGGAGTCAACGGCACGATCGTCGTTGGGTAGGTCTATTTTTTGGTCGATAACTTCCGATACTTTGCGATCGCGCCACGCCCGCAGCAGGTAGCCGACGCTGTTATTACCGATGCTATAAGGACTGACAAATCTCAAATCGTATTCCAGTCCCTCGCCGCTCGGCCTCAGTTTTGCCTCGAAGCGCTGGCTGGGACTGCCTACGCCTCGGTTTATATATCCCAAATCTAGGTAAGTTCCGACATCTGAGTTAATACCGCCACCCAGACTGTAAGTGACTACCGGTGCTTCATCTACATTATAATAGACGACAACATCGCTGCCAACTTCTTCGATGCTGACGGTGACGTTTGTAAATAGTCTCAATCTATATAACTGTTCCAAGTCTGCCCGGACTAATGTTTCCCTAAATTCTTCCCCGGGCGTTAATCGCAGTTCGTCGCGGATGACGTCTTCTGGGACTCTGTTTTCTATGGGGAATCCATCTTCGTTAAAGGTGTTGCCCTGGGCATTGACGAAGCGGATGATGACATCTCGGACTCTGGCCCCTTCAAATTCGGAGACTTCTAACCCGCTTCGGTTGCTAAGTTGGATGCTGCCCCCTAGTTGGGAGGTTTCTGGGGCGGGATTGGCGATCGCTTGCTGTCCGTTATTTAGTTCGCCTCCCAGCACCGCGGCTACAGCCAAAATGGCTAAGGTTGAAAATCGCATAGCAATACATCGGTTATAAAGTTCAGTTAATTATAGTCACGACGGCATCTTCAGAATGTAATTTTCTTCGAGGTTACTCATACTCATAACGAGTAGTTAGACTCAAAAAAAGACGCTCTTCTTGAGTCAGTAATTAGGGTTTGCTGAATAAATAGGAGACAAGGGGGACTTCCGGAAGTCCCCCTTGTCTCCTAAACGATCGGGCCCCGCTACTACTAAAAAGGGGTTTTGCCCGCAAAAATCCCACCGGATAGTCTAAAATACAATTGATAGCTGGCTCATGGTTGAACCATGCTAAAGGTTGCCGATTGAGTTCAAACTCTGGTGGTGTCGTATTGCTTGGGGGAAAGCAAATACTATTAAAAAAATGCCGCCCCCTCATTTAATAGTTGGGATGTCTTATAAAATTGCCCCCAGGCGATGGCCAGTCATAGAAGCGTAGGAATACCATTGTGGCTCATACATTTTTACTAGAATCCGGCCAATGGACCATTGAAGGCAATTGGCTGCAGCGTAATGGAATGCTAATTGTTGTTAAGGGCAAAACTATTGTTACTTGGAATCGTACCGACTGGTTCCAAATGGTGACTAAGTTGGCCTTTCCCACTAGGGATCGGGAAGATATTATTTTGCAGTATCGAGGACGCCTTGATGCCGACGAACGCCGTTTTACTTATGTCCTCCAACACAGCGAACTCGGTAAGGTTGAAGGTGAAGGCTGGATTGGCCCGGAATCTATTGTCCAACGCTACTGGGTTTTGGGCGAGGATAAACAGCGTCGTAGCGGTTTTGATACTTTGCACAGGGTCGGTGAAAATCGATATTACCACTCCGGCGCGGTTCTGGCAGGCAATCAATTGAGCAGCGCTATTGAAGCTACTCTGGAACGTCAACCAGAATCTTAATCTTGTTAATTGTTAATTGTTAACTGTTAATTGTTAACTGTTAATTGTTAACTGTTAATTGTTAATTGTTAATTGTTAATTGTTAATTGTTAATTGTTAATTGATAGTTGTTAACTGTTAATTGTTAATTGCTTGGAGAATTAACGCCCCATCATCCCCAACTCTTTTCTAGCTTTACCGAAAAAAGTAAGAGAAGGAGGTCGGTCTTTCTCCCAGAGCCGTTAATGGGTTTATTTTACCCATTAATTTTGCCCGATTCTATGCCCCATTGCTGCTTTAAGAATTGTTGGTAAAGGGTTTCTTTAATCAGCATTTGTTCGTATAGCTCTACCAAAAATTCTTGGGCCTGTTCCAGGTTCATTTTTTGCACCGTTGCTTCAAAAGAACGGATGCTGAATTGCTTTTCTAGGGGAAGTTCGATGTGGTTGTCCATGATTTTCTCCTTTTAATTAACTAAGTGGTTATTTAGTTGTATATGTTCAAACCTTTGAGGTTTTGTCAGTAAAGCCAGATACAAAAACTTCGATCTGGAATTAACTTTGGTTGTGGGCGATCGCTCTAGTTGTCCCAGGAGATGGCCTGAAATTGCCTTTTGTTTCTGTTATGTTAAGAATTATAACAAAGGATTGACTTATTTGCCATCTTCCGTTAGGGATACATCGGCAATGGACTAGGAAGACGTCGGCGATGGATATCTGTTCCTCGAATAACTCTTTGTTTGGATACTAATTTTAGACTCTTGTCAAGAGGAAAAATGCTCCTATCGAACACAATTTAGGGGTGGCTTAAAAAAAAGTCAGCCAAGACAGGGCTGGGACTTGAAGCTCTCGATGGGCCATAGGTTAATAGCTGAAATCCTGAGTTGGGTAGTATGGTAAGGGAAGTTTAAATAAAATCAGTAGTAAAGGTAATTTAAGAAATGTTTGACAAACACGAGCCCCTATCTCAGAAACCCGGTTTTTCGGTATCTCAGAAACCCGGTTTTTTCAAAAAACCGGGTTTCTCGATGGCCGAAGTTTTAACAACAGCGATCGCCATTAGTCTTTTAACAACCAGCGGGGCTGTTGCCTCTATGGGGGAAGTGGCGAACCAATCGATAGTAGAATCTTCACCGGAAATCCTAGCTCAAAACCAAGGCGCTCTAGAATACTTGGAAGAAGGAATTAACTTATATCGAGAAGGAAAAATCGAAGCGGCGGAGGCGTCATTTAGGCAAGCGATCGAGATCGACCCGGAATTAGCACAAGCTCATGCTAACTTAGGAACGGTTCTGGCAAATCAAAACAAAATGGCAGAAGCAATTCCCGAATTTGAAGAAGCAGTTCGCTTGAAACCGGAGATGGCTTTTCTACACTATCAATTAGGAGTAGCTTTATATATGGAAAATCGCGCCAAAGAAGCTATAGACTCCCTGGAAGAAGCGCGAGATTTATTGAAAGAAGAGGGTAAAACTGAGCAAGCAGAACAAATAGAACAAGCGATCGCTAAAATAGAAAGCGAATCCTAATATCCCAGAAACCCGGTTTGTCAAAAAAACCGGGTTTCTTGATTTGGTGGTACTTCAGAAACCCGGTTTGTCAAAAAAACCGGGTTTCTTGACTTGCTCGGTATTGTTGAGGTATTAAATGGTAAAATTGGGGCATTAAGGAGGTGGCGGGACTTCCCCATCGATGCCATAGTAGATTTAACAAGTCAAAAAGGACGGGAGTAGGATGCTATGAAATCCCACGATTTACTGCTGGAGCAGTTAAGCGAAGAAGAGCAAAAAGAATTTGCAATCTTAGCAAACCACCTCATACCTCGGGGGTGGGGGGAGCCACTTAGTTCGGGTAAATTTGCCAAACTTTTGCAGGATTATAGCAACTTTCATATCGATAAAAACCATGCCGAAAGAAAGTTAAAAAAGTTTCAAGAAATCGGACTAATTGAAATTCAAAAAAATTCAACGGCAAAAGATGGCACCCAGGGAAAGCGACTAGCTAATACAATACTTTTAAAATCCTTTGCCTATCAAGGCCCTTTATTAACCGGAGAAGTTCCTTTAGATTCAGTTTTATATATCCAACGGAACGCCGACGAAAAGTGTCGCCGAGAATTAACTTTAGAAAAAGAACTCAAAGACTCGGTTCCTTTTATTAGAGTAAAAGCGGCAAAAGGCATGGGTAAATCGTCGTTATTAAGCAGAATAGGTCATTTTTTGGAAAGAGAAAAAAAGGAAATAGTCGCCCGGGTCGATTTGGGAACCGATGCTTTTGGCAGCGATGCTTTTACGGACCTCGAAAAACTGTTTTATCGGTTTACAGAAGAAGTAGCTGCGGCATTTATTAAATCCATACCCGGTCTCGAACCGCCAGAATTAAAATTTGCTTGGGATAAATACAAACCTGCGGGTAAAAATTGTACGGATTATTTAGAAGAACATATCTTTAAAAGGACTGCTAAAAAAAGCAAAACTTTATTAATAGATGGCATCGATTGTATTTTGGGAAAACCCACGCAAACGGATTTTCTTTTAGTATTGAGAACCTGGAACGAAACCAAAATGAAACGGGTCGATCGCGCCGAGATTATCTGGCCTAGCGTGGTAATTGCTTATTCGACGGAACCCTATCCCAATGCTAAGTTTAAGGGTTCGCCTTTGCAGAATGTGGGTACTCCTGTGGAACTGTTAGAATTTAGCGCGGAGTCTATTTTAAATTTAGCTAAAATTTACGGTTTAAGTTGGGATTTTAGCGAGGTTAATCGTTTGATGAAATTAATCGGCGGTCATCCCAGTTTGGTGCAAAGGGCGCTTTATAAAATAAGTGAAACGGATATTAGTTTGGGGGAATTGGAAGGGGGTTCCACCGATATTAACGGACCTTTTAGCGATTATTTGTTGAAGGATTTAGAACTGTTACAAGCTCCCCAAAATGAAAAACTTCGCGCTTGTTTTCAGAAGATTATTAAAGGAGAAAGGTCTAACGATGCTTTTTCTAAATTTCAGTTAGAAAAAAGAGGTTTGATTGGGTTAAACGGTAATGGAGAAACAGTCCGTTGCGAATTGTACAAAAGGTTTTTTGAGGAGTATTTGGGTTAATTTTGTAAGGTGCGCTGCGGCGCACCCTACGGGGAGACTTGTAAGGTGCGCCGCAGCGCACTAGCTAGTGGATCTGGTATATTACTTTTATTGAGTTTGGTTTTTGTTTTTGAATGCGAATTATAGCGCGTAGCACTCTAAGAACTTTTTGGGAAAAGCATCCAGATGCCGAACAACCGTTAAGAGCGTGGTTTGCTGAAGCTTCCGCTGCGATTTGGAAAAGTCCAGAGGATGTTAAAAGTATTTACCGCAATGCGAGTATTGTTGCTAACAATCGCGTAATTTTCAATATTAAAGGTAACAATTACCGTTTAATCGTTCACATACGTTACGAGATTGGCATTATTTTTATTCGCTTTGTGGGAACTCATCAAGAATATGACAAAATAGATGCAGTTAATATTTAAGGAGGTTATTTGAGATGGAATTACGCCCGATTAAAACATTAGAAGATTACGAGGCCGCTTTAATGGAAATAGAAAAGTTAATGAACGCACAACTCGGTACTCCAGAGAGCGATCGCCTGGAAATATTAGCTACTTTAATTGAAGCTTACGAAAAAGAGCATTATCCCATCGAACCACCAGATGCCGTAGAAGCAATTTTATATTATCTCGAAAGTCGCGGCTTATCGGAGAAAGATTTAGTAAAATACCTGGGTTCTGAAGCCAATGTTAAGGCAATTTTGCAGCGTCAAAAAAGTTTAACTTTAGATACAATCCGAGTATTGCACGAGCAACTGGGAATTTCTGCAGATGTTTTAATTCAACCTTATAATTTGAATCGAGTTTCTGCCGAGCCGGTCAAGAAACCCGGTTTTTTGAAAAAACCGGGTTTCTGAAGTCAAGTTTCTGCCTAGAGATTTGATAAAATTTGTTAAGTTGTAAGGTGCGCATTGCGCACCCTACGGGGAGATTTGTAAGGTGCGCATTGCGCATCATACTAACAGCGAGGTAAATAAATTATGAATGCCAAAAATAGAAACAGTTTTTATCAAATTCAAGGGGGAACTTTGCCCCTGGACGCTCAAACTTATGTCAAACGAAAGGCAGATAATGAATTATTAGAATTTGCCAAAACTTGCCGCAATAATAATCGAGTCTGTTCCATTCTCGCCCCGCGACAAATGGGAAAATCGAGCTTGATGGTAAGGACCGCTCAACTTTTAAGAAATGAAGGTATCCCCTGCGTGGATATTAATTTACAGGGTTTGGGTGGGGTTAATTCTGATGAGTTATTTTGGTACGGGGTTTTAGATGAAGTTTGCAAAAAGATAGATAACTTTTTGGTTAAAGATAGTCAGGAAGAATCGATGTCAATTAAGTTTAAAACTTATTGGGAAACCAGGCATAATTCTCCGGCGGGTAAACGGTTTGGGGATTTTCTTAAAGAAGAGATTTTAACTAAAATTGACAGCCATCTCGTTATTTTATTGGATGAGATTCAGTCTCTTATTAATTGGGGTTTGCAAAATGAGTTTATCGGCGTTATTAGAAGTTTGTCCAGCGACGTTAATAACGAGATTTTAAGAAAGGTAAATTTCGTGCTTTTGGGAGTGGCGAAACCTGCGGAATTGTTAACGGAAAAAGGGGTGGCGTTTAACGTGGGTAATAACCTAGAAATAGGCCCTCTAACTGGAGAATGTCAAGAACTCTGGGGAGGGATAGCAGAAATTACGGGGGAGGTGAAGGAGGCGATCGCTACTATTCTCAAATGGACCGGCGGCCAACCATTTTTAACTCAAGTTATTTGCGATTTAGTTGTCAGCAAAGGTCATAAATTTGAGGCATTTAGTTGGGCAGAACATATCGAGAAAACCATTGAGGAGGAAATAGTCAGCAAATGGAGAATGTTAGATTTACAATCCCATTTTACCGAAATCGAAAATTACTTTCTGAGAATGGAGGGGGAGACCAACAGCAACCAACATTTGTTAAGAGCTTTAAAAAATTATGGTACAATTTTAAGAGAGGATTTTATTAAGTTTGAAGAAACAGATAATAGCCACTGGGACTTATTAATCTCCGGTTTGGTTATTAAACAGGCCACCAAATCCGGTAACGTCTTAAAAGTTACCAATCCAATTTATGCTAAAATCTTCGATAACGAGTGGATCGAATCAACTGAAGAACGCATAAGAACCCACTCCACAAATTCCAGCGAAAACGATTGGGAAGAACTCGAAGAAATCGCCCAAGAGTTAGAAGATTTTTATCAACCTGAGTTTAATTTAAGCAAAAAAAAGGAAATTAGTTCTATGTCAACCAGAGCAAAACAAATCGAACAAATCATCCAACAACGGGCCCCCTTAGTAGGGAGAATTAAAACCGTCGAGGAAAACTTAGATAAATTGGCGGGGGAATTAGTAGCGATCGAGCAATTTCGCCATCGCCTCATGCCAGCAGTAAATAACCCTCTGGCAAAAGACTTTTTAAACGGTTTTGATTTCCTCTTACTCCGAGGCAAAGTTACCGAAAATTTAAGCCAATTAGAATTTTTAAGAAAGCGTCTTTCTCGGGATACCTTAAATATTGGCGTCGTCGGTTTAATGGGGCAAGGAAAAAGTACCTTTCTCCAAAGAATTAGCGGTCTAGCAGACGATGTAATTCCCGCTAAAAAAGGGGGAGCTTGTACCGCAGTTCGCAGTACCATTTATCATAACGAAGGAGAGACTTATGCTGAGGTAATCTTACACTCGGAAGAGTCTTTTTTACAAGAAGTAATCGGTCCTTATTATCAAGAATTAGGTTTGGGAGTAGAACCAGAAACTTTGGGCGATTTTGCCAAACCGCTGCCCCCTACTAACTTTGGTGGGAGTAATTCTACTTTAGAGTCGATGTACGAACATTTGCGGGGAGATTACCACGATAATTTGCATAATTATAAACATTTATTAGAACGCGGTTCCCCCAGAAAAATTAAAGTTGCCAAAGAAGAAATAGATAAATATGTTTCCCAACCCCGAGACGAAAAAGGCAAACTAACAAACTTCGACCATTTGCCAGTAAGAGAAGTTAAAATCTTCTGTAATTTTCCCAATCAAGACGTAGGAAAAGTTGCCTTAGTTGACGTTCCCGGTTTGGGAGATACCCGGTTGGGAGACGAACAATTAATCTTAGAAACTTTGGGGCAAGAAGTTGATTTAGTTTTGTTTGTTCGCCGCCCGGATCCGTTGCGTTACGGATGGGAAAAACGGGATACGGATTTGTACAAAACTGCTTATCAGGCATTGAACAATTTAGAGAATCGCTCTTTTATGATTCTCAATCACGTTGAGGGAAATAACGACAATTTAGATGCTTGTTTGAAACACCAAGCTACTTACCAAGACAAACATCTTAATGTAGTGGAATGTAAGGTCGCCAATTGTGCCGACGATGGAGAAGCGAATCGAGTTTTAGACCAGGTTTTAGATTATCTGGCAAGTAAGATTACAACTTTAGATTATCAGTATGCAAGGACTTACCAAGACAGTTTAAACCAACTGCAAAAAACCCTCAGCGACGAACTTAAAAAAGCGAGTCAAGATTGGACGCAAAAAATGCAGGAAGCCGACGTTAGCGAGATGGCAAAATTCCTGCGACTCTTTAACGAACTTTGGATAAATGTAGCTTCTTCTTTGGAAGATTTGCTCTATGAAATAGACGCCGAACAAGAATCCGATGAGTCGGAAGATAACGACTTTAAAAAGCAAGCAGCCACGGTTATCGAAAAATGTCAGATTGATTCGGGACTGCCTACAACTGAGGAAATTATGAGGCGAAAGGCGGATTTAGGCGATTGGGGCAGCACTTTTAACAGGTATTTGCACGACATCCGCACCCATTTAACCCAACATTTTGAAGCGATGGATAACGGGTTAAATAGTTCGGTAGAACGAGTTAAAAGTCGGGTAACTGACGTATTAATAGAACAGGCACATTTAGACAGCCTTCCTCGGTTGCGAAACCTCAAAGGTACTGAATTTTTGAAAGTAACGATCGAGGAAATAGACGACAGGTTAGCTAATCTCAAACAAGCTTTTAAGAGTCTTTATAAATTTGAGATGTCTTACAAGGCAAATCTGCGTTATATCATTCGCCCGCTGTTAAACAATCTCAATCCCAACCGGGCAAACGTGCAGATTTCTACTATTAGTGGGGGGGAAAACCCAGAGACTCGGAAAAAAATGGCGGCGGAAATTTTAGACCATTTAGAAGCGCTCCACGGGGAGGCAGTTTATCGCTGCGAAACTAATTTAGATAATATCTATTCGGAACCGGGGAAAGCGGCTTTTTATGAAGTAGAAGATTTTGTCGATCGCGTCTTACGTTCTAAAAATGTTAAGGAGGAATGGCAAGTATTTATTTCCCAATATAAAGCCTTTATTTGGCCGAAGGAATACGGACAAGATAAAGACAGCATCCACCAAGGAGAGTGGTTGACTTTGGTGGAACAAACTGCGGAAGCTAATAAGTTAGAAGATTTGCAATTTTTGAATTGATGTATGGTAGTTTTAATACAGTATTAGATCCCCCCTAGCCCCCCTTAAAAAGGGGGGAACAAGAGGGAAACTCAAAGTCCCCCTTTTCAAAGGTGGGAAAAATCTCAAATCAAAGTCCCCCTTTTTAAGGGATTTAGGGGAAAGCTCAAAGTCCCCTTTTTCAAGGGTGGGAAAAAGCTCAAATCAAAGTCCCCCAATTCAGCGGGGGATTTAGGGGGATCGCAAATCTACTTAGTTATTGGTAATTAATTTTTCAGAGGATAGAGATGACAAATTTGGAGCAAGCAGTTTTAGAAAGATTGCGAACTTTACCCCCCCACCAGCAGCAAGAACTTTTAGATTTTGCTGATTTTTTACAATATAAAACAACCTTTAAGCGACCTCGTAGAGATGTTAAGGGACTCTGGGCTAATTTAGATATCGATCTTAGCGAAGAAGATATTAGTCAAGCGAGGCAAGAAATGCGGGCAAACTTTCCAAGGGATGATTTTTAATGACAGCAGTTTCTAATCCCGAGACCGCTTTAGAAGTAGTTCCTTTAAATTTGGCGATCGCTCGTACTGTACGGCAGATTCCTCGGAATGTTGTTCCAGAAATGCCAGATAGAATCATTGCGGCAACAGCGCTCTACTTAAACCTACCTTTGGTGACTCGGGATCTTCAGATTCAACGGTTAACTGAAATTCAGACAATCTGGTAATTTCCGTCAAAATCCTGTAAAGTATATGCAATAAAACCAACAAGGAGGACTAAAATTATGAATGAAGTTGTAACGACAATGTTGGGGGCAACTGGAGTAGGAAAAACTACTCTTTTAACCTCGATTTACGAACAATTTAAGCAGATTAATAAAGAGGTAAACTTTGAATTTGCCCCCGACTCTACCACTGAAGAAATTCTTCAGCAAAATCTCGAAGAACTTAAGAGTATGGGAGACGAAATTACAGCTAAAGAAGGGGCCCGAGGAATAGCTGGAACTTCTGCGGTTGCCGGCCCAGATTCTTTGCCTAAATATAGTTTCGATTTGCGCAAAAAAAGCTCGGGTAAAAAAGGAAGCGAGTTATTAAAATTGACTTTCCGAGATTATCCTGGGAGTTACGTTTTATCTAACAATCCCGTGGGGCGAGAATATCTGAAAAAATTGTTGCGGGAGTCGGCGGCGGTCATCCTTTCTATAGATAGTCCGGCCACGATCGAACCCCATCAACCGGATCCTTTAAATAATAAAAATTGGAATCTGAGAAAAGATAGCGGCAAGTGGCATGAGGCGAGGAATCATCCAGAGGAAATTCTGGAGTTATTTAAGGCCGCTTACACTCGTTTGGACGAGCCTAAGTTGGTAATTTTAGCACCGGTGAAGTGCGAAACTTACGTTCAAACTCCCGAGGGGGCGGTTAAGCTTTTGGGATGCATTAAAGATAAGTATGCGCCCCTGCTAAAATTCCTTAGCGATCCGAGTCGTAAGGATAAAATAGCTGTCGTTACTGCCCCAGTACAAACGGTGGGATGTTTGTATTTCTCTCGGTTTTATCTGGAGAACTTCAATAAACCTCGGTTTGTGTTCAGGAAAAATAAGAGCAGCGACACTTATAATCCTCAAGATAACGACCATTTATTGCGGTATCTTTTGAGCTTTTTATTGAACTTACATAACCAGGCTCAACTTTACGAGCGATCGGTCATTTTAAAAACCGTGAGAAAGGCTTTTCAGCAAGAAAGTATTTTCGAGCAAGCTGTTAAGCAATTTGCTAAAACTCGGAAAACTACCGACGGTTTTAATATTCTGCAAGGTAGCGACTGGTTAAAGATAAGATAAAAAGACGATGGAGGATAAAAAAGTTATGGATATCTACGTTCAAAGTCGCGGTTACGACCAAGATAAGGATTACAGTTGGATACAAGTTCTCGAAGATGGAACGGTTAAATCTGACATTCCTCCTCTTTCTAAAAAGGCTATTTCTTTAATCGAGAATAGCTCTCCATCGGTAATTTTAGAAAGGTTGCCAGAGGAAAGATTGCTCTTATTAATAACTGGCATCGAACCGGAAAATCGTCTGGATATTATCAACCGCCAAATTAGAATCGATTTGGGATTTGTGGCGGCTAATTCTGGGGAGGAGGAATTTGCTTTATGTCAGTTAACTGCCCGCGCTTTAATCGAGGAACAACGGAAGTTGCTAACTGCAGAAATTGGCGGGGCGGTGGAACTGTTAAAAAATCCCGATTTTTTGCTGGTTTATCCAGAAGATATTGAGAAGGTTAAAGTTGCTCTTGAAAAATCGCTTTTTTCAAGCAACAAAGAGTTGGCAGATGCCCTAAATTTGCCCGAGGAAACTGTCGGCAATTTTACCGATGGTAAACCGGTTAAATTTCAGGAATTTGTCGAGATTGACAAAAAATTGGAACTGAGTTTACCTCGGGCAAAAGAAATCTATTTGCCTCCAGATGCCAAGACATCTTCGCCAGAAAAGGAAAACATTTACACCAATTTTATCGATTGCGGTTTTTACGTTTCTTTCTCCAAATTAAAAGCGATTGTTTCTGGAGAGGAAACCGCAGAAGTTTCTCCTAGGGAAGCGCCAGATTTAACTAAGAAAATCGGCCCCAATTCTCCCGAATTGAGGGCGAAATTGGCAGAGGAAATTAAGCGCTGCAAATTGCCGCCAGAAACGGAACCTTTGGTGGTAGTGACGGGTTTTAAGAAGATGGAAACTTTGGCGGAGGCTAAGGTTTGGCGCGGTTTATCTAAACTTGTAGGTAGCGACGGTTGGGCGGAGATTTCTGAATCTCAACCCAAGGATAAATTCTCTTTATCTATGTTTAAAGAGATGGTTTCGGGATG
Source organism: uncultured bacterium (assembly GCA_964609515.1). Taxonomy (GTDB): domain Bacteria; phylum Cyanobacteriota; class Cyanobacteriia; order Cyanobacteriales; family Microcoleaceae; genus CALKCV01. The sequence goes on from CAZSTZ010000007.1 coordinate 33,711, forward strand.
GTTGAAATCTTTTAATCAGTATTTGGAAAATATCGATAACGATTTGTAATAAGCGTGCTGGAGGCAAGAATACCTTCGCCAGCATGGAGATTTAAGAAACCTGGTTTTTTTTGAACAATACCTTCGCCAGCAGGGAGATTTAAGAAACCGGGTTTTTTCAATATTCCCGGTTTCACGCGGGCAAGTTAGCCATTTTCTTGCAGGTATTTTTATTTTGGCGAAGGTATTGTCCTCAGAAACCAGGTTTTTCCAAAAAACCTGGTTTCTTGACCGGCATAAGTTCTTTTTTTTAATAAAAAAACACAACCAAATTAATTAACTTTAAATGTTCAAATTTCTGCAAGATTTAGCGAAAAAAATTAGCGGGGAAGAACAAAAAGAGGAGGAGGAAGAACTTTTGGCAAAGGACTTTTCTAATTATGTCGAAAGAAAAGCCGATGAGGAGCTTTTTAATTTTATTAAAGCTGCCGAACTTCCTCTGCGCCTTTGCTACGTTTTAGCCCCTCCCCAAACGGGGAAAACTGCTTTGATGAAAAAAACGGCAAGCCGACTTGCTAAAGAAGATTATAAATGTTTTCAATTTCGCTTGAGGCTGTCGGCAAAAACTTTTTCAGAATCGGCTTTTTATTTGGAATTGCTAACTAAAATTTGCGAACACTTAAGCAAGGAGACCACGAATTTAGTTGAAACCTTGGATAAGTTTTGGCGGGAGGCAGAATTACAAGCGCCCCACCAACGGTTCCAAAACTTTATTCAAGAAATATTTAAAAAGCTGGTTAAATCTCAAGTAGTCATTTTTATTGATAACGTTCAAAAGTTAAGAGAATGGAAGATTAACCGCAGGGTTTTGGAAACTCTTAAAAGTTTGTTTCAATCTGGAGACGAATCTTTACAAAAATTAACTTTTGTCTTGTTAGGGACCGAGAATCCTTTGGGCCTTTTTTGCGACCCGAGTTATGCTTCTATCTGGACTGAGATTAAGTTAGAAAACTTTCGAGGTAACTGCGAACCCTTGCTAGCTGGACTAAAATATGTTAGTAACAATCCAGAGGCGTTATTGGACGAGATTTTATGTCAGACGGGAGGGCAACCATTCTTAACAAAATCTTTATGTTTTGTGGCGGCAACAGGAGGTAGAATAAGCCAAGATACTAATCTTCAAGTTTGGCTTGAGGAGTTAGTGAAAAATACAGATTGGAGAAATAGGGAGGAAATTAAGTCCCATTTCCAAAGCATTGAGGATTACTTTCTCGGGGAGTCTTTGGAGAAGATAGAAGAGAAATTGTACGCTCTAAATTTGTACGATCGCATAGCAAGCGGTCAAATTTGCGAATATAGAGAAAACAGTCTCGCCCAAAGGGATTTATTGATGTCGGGATTAGTTAGAAAAATAGATAAATTGTTAGCAGCAGCTAACCCGATTTACGCGCAAATATTTACCCAAAAATGGGTTGAAAAAACTCAGCAAAAATTAAAACAAAGGAGAGGTTATATGCCTAGCAAAAAAATTTATAACCGCAAGGTTTATATGTTAATCGACCAAAGCGGATCGATGGCGCGAAGGGATGAGTTATTTAATAAAGAAAGGCGCTGGAAGGCTATTGCAGAAGCTATAGAGGGTCACGTTTATAATATTCTCAATCATCAAGGAATGAATGGGGAAAAAATCTGCGATGAAGTTACCATTACCTTTTTTAGTCCCAATCGTCCTTCTTCTGTAATTCGTCCCATTTACGACGATTCGGAAGTGCAGGATTTATTTGAGGAAAATCAACCCGATAGTAATACTTTTATAACTCCAACTTTTCAACAAATTGTCGATCGCTGGTTTAGCGTTCGAGAACCAAATCAAGGAGGATTTGTCATTATCTATACGGATGGTGCCCTGGACGATCGCGATGCTTTTGTTAGCTATATCGAAAATACTTGTCGCAAGCTCAACAGTCAAGACGAATTAAAAGTAGTAATAATCGGGTTTGGCAGCGATGTCAATCGCGATCCGAGTTTTTATCTAAACCTCGATGCTAACGCCCGTGCGTTTTTAGATAAAAACTCAAATACTTGCAATATTGTAGTCTTCGATTTGTTACATAAAATGCCGGGTATTATTCAATTACTCGACACTCAATTGGAAAATCCAGAGGCAGGTTTGCCCGAGTGGGGTAAAGAATTTTGTCCCGAGTTGTACGGTTAGTTCGTAGTAACGACGTAGAACAGGCAGGAAAGCCTGTTTAGTCGTATAGATGTAGTGGCGAGATCCAAAAGGAACGGGAGCCCAAAGAATGTTGAGATATTAATGATGTATTACCGCGACTAATTTTGGTATTACATCAATTTTTTTTTGGTATGCTAAGAAATAGAGAAAACACCAGTAGAGGGAGGTAGTTATGAACAATATTTTAAAGGCAGGGGTCTTTCTGGGAGCGATCGCCGGCATTCTGGCAATTACCAATCCCAGTAAAGAAGCATATACCGAACATTTGGCCTGGCAGATTAAGGATAATTACTGTCAAGACGGTCAGATATCTAACATGACCAAAGTCGGTTGTGCGACGATCGCCCCTTTACCCCCAGGGACGATGAAACCGATTATTAGCGGTTACACCCGTCAGAAAAATTATGTCATTTTTAGCATCTATTCCACCGATGCTTGGGGGATGAAAAATAGTTTTATCGGTATTGGCGGGAATTTTTTGGAGTTATAGCGGTTTGTGGAACGGGCGAGACGCCGAAACGCTAAGAAACCCGGTAATTTCGGCAAAACCGGGTTTCTGGGATGCCAAAAAAGTTTATAATTGACGTTGGGTTCCGTTTCACAGGCGAGACCCCCGAACAGGCAAGATGCCTGTTCTACGGGTCGTTTTTTAGGAAAAAAAGGAGTCGGTTTATGGAAACAGAAAGTTATCGCGTTCATCCGAGTATGTGGAGAAGTAACCCGCTTTTGTTCGTTTTGTCCTTAGTGCTAATTCTATTTTTTGGTGCCGGACTTTTGGTTCTACTTATTTGGTGGATAAAAAATCAAAATACAACTTTAATCGTCACCGATAAACGCACTATTTTACAACAAGGAATCCTCAGCAGGCACACTAACGAAGTGATGCATGCCCACGTTAGAAATATTCAAATTAGTCAAAATCCGATGCAGCGTATTTTTGATATCGGCACTATCAAAATCGCCAGCGCGGGAACTGGGGATATTGAAATCTCGGCCTCGGGCATTCCTTCTCCCAATAGAATTAAAGCAGTTATCGACCATTATCGCCTTTGAGGTTTGGCGGTGGGTTGCGGTTTTTTTGGGGGCATCGAGAAACCCGGTAATTCCGGCAAAACCGGGTTTCTGAAGTTTTTTGGTTTCTGCTTAACTCACCTCGTCGGGATCGATACCCAACTCCCGCAAGCGGGCCTTGAGGCGATCGTTTTCTTGTTGGGCCTCGGTGGCCCGTTGTTCCGCATTAGTGGCCCGTTTTTGTGCCGTCGCTGCCTCTTCCTCTGGAGTCAAAATCAAATTTCCATCCAGAGTCATCCAGCGCAACCAAAGTCGGTCTATATTACTGTAACTCCCCTGCCACAAACCCAGACTCAACTCGATACTAGGAATTAATAAACGTCCGTCAGTCAACTCTGCCGGTTGGTAGCGATCGCCCGTCAAACAAAACGCCTGCATCTCGTTGGTATAGCGACTGAAAACTACATAATAAGGCACTCGCAAAATGCGTTCGTAAACCTCCCACTTTGTCGGTGGTTTTCCCAACTCCCGCACTTTCTTCCCTAAATCGTCGTCTTCCGTACCTGGAGACAACAACTCTACTACAACCAAAGGGGCCGCTTCCTCTTGCCAAACCACATAACTCAAGCGCAAATCTCGCCCCTGGTATAAAGGAGGCACTCCCACCACCCCAAACCAATCCGGTCGCTTGTACCAATTGGGATTTTTACCATAATAATAGAGATTGAGGTCGCAGCCGCTAAAAACTAGATCGGGATACCAGTTGAGAGGCTGAAAAGTTAAGCGCAAAAGCACCGCTTGTAAATAGTGAAAATCGTCAGGCAAACCAGGTTCTGTAGGGTTTTCGCTTGGTAAGTCGTACATGGTAGGCAGAGTTTGCCCGGGCGAAAGCGGCGGATCGGATTGAACGGATATATTAGTCATATCGATTTCTTCGCTCTCGACATAAGTAGTAATGCTGCGAAAGGAAGACGCTTAACAACCGTGGCCCATGTCGAAACCACCCTATCGGCGCCCACCTTTTCCCACACTTACAGGTTAACACGACTTTTGACAAATATGCAAGCGATCGCAAAAAAAATTTAACGGCCAATTAAAAAGGCGATCGCCTAGAAACCCCGTTTTTTCAAAAAACCGGATTTCTGCGATCGCCTGTAGAACAGAATTCTCGCCTCTTACTACTTATCTACTCGCAAGCCCACTATAACCAAATCTCTCTCTATATTTTCAATCTCTGCCACCTTCGGCAGATAACCCCAACGTTGGAAACCTAACTTTTCAAATAACCTCAGACTTGGAATATTATGAGCGAAAATAAACCCGATTAAAGTTCTAATACCCAATTTAGAACATTCGCTAATTGCTTTATCGAGCAGTTTTTTACCTATACCCATTCTCTGATAGTGAGGATTAATATAAATACTAACCTCCGCAGTAGCATGGTAAGCGGGAGTGCCATAAAAAAACTGAAAGCTCAACCAACCCACAATTTTTTGGCGCGAGGCTTCGGCAACATCGCTGTCGCTAAACTTGCCCGGCCGAGGAACCTTCTCCTCCATCTCCATCACCCAAATAGGACGACAGTTCGCCGGGTGTTGTTGATACCAGGGTTGGCGACTTTCCACCGAAACAGGTTCCGTATATCCACAGGCAATGCGTGCTGGAATAGCAGCATTATAGATCTCGACAATAGCAGGTAAATCCCTCTCAACTGCATCCCTTATTTTCATCATTCAATTCCACTGGATAGTCTCACTTTTGTACAAGTACAGTAATTTGTTTCCAATTCCCCATTCCCCATTCCCCATTCCCTATTGATAAAGCTGCATCACATCCCCAACCGCCATCCGAGATTGTCCGCCCAAAGTCAGAGGGGAAATATGCCCCCGATTAAAATGGTCGGCAGCGGCGCAGGCAATCATAGCCGCATTATCGGTGCAAAATTTCAACGGTGGAAATAATACCTTTAAATTGTGACTTGCTGCTGCTTGTTGGAGGTGTTGTCGCAAACCGCTATTAGCTGCCACCCCCCCACCAATGGCAATAGTATCGAGGCCATAATCTAGGGCGCAAGCGATCGCCCTTTTAGTCAAGCTTTTAGCCACCGTCTCCTGGAAACTCGCCGCAATATCCGCCACTGGCAGCTCCCCCCCTTCACTTTCCAACTTCTGAACCAACCGCAACACCGCAGTTTTTAAACCGCTAAAACTAGAATCGTAACGATGATAGCCCCCGGACGGCAGAGATAACCTACCTTCTGGGAGAGCAAAAGCAGACTTGTTACCTTCCTTGGCCAACTTATCTATTACCGGGCCTCCCGGATAGCCCAACTTTAACAATCTCGCCACCTTATCGAAAGCTTCCCCTGCAGCATCGTCGCGGGTTTTGCCCAAAGTCTCGTATTGACCGCAATCTTTGACATAAATCGAGCTGGTGTGACCCCCAGAAACCAACAGACAGAGAAAAGGTGGTTGTAATTCCGGTTCGCTGAGATAAGAAGCGTAGATATGGCCTTCTAAGTGGTGGACGCCGATAAAAGGTTTTTGACGGACCAGGGCCAGAGTTTTCGCTGCCGTGAGGCCCACCAAGAGGGCCCCCAACAAACCCGGGGCGCAGGTAGCCGCGATCGCATCGATGTCCTGCCAATCCAACTCGGTTTCGGCCAGGGCTTCCTCGATGGCCGGATTAATTGTCTCTAAATGCTCCCTGGAAGCCACTTCTGGAACAACTCCCCCATAAGGGCGATGTATTTTAACTTGTGACGCCACAATATTACTGCCAACTTGACGATTCTTAACAATAGCCACAGCAGTTTCATCACAACTTGTTTCGATTGCCAAAATAGTTGCCATTGCCTGATAAATTTATTGTTTAATAGTTGGTAATCTCCGACTAAAACCCCATAAGTTCGATCCTGGGAACGGAGTGGACTATTTTTGATGCCACTGCCTAATGTTTTAGGAGATTCGAGACTATTTTTGGGATACCCTAAGAAAAAGGGGCATTGCCAAATAGGGGCTCCTTGTTAGGGGCCATGGCCCTCCCCAAGGTAAAATTGTTTTTTGGCAAACAATCTCAGATTGTACAAAAAACTTATTGTTCTGTAACAAAAGGAAACAATTCCATGAGACGATTGCTGGCTGCAGTTTTAGCCATTAGTCTTTGGCTGTGCATTGTACCTACCGCTTCGGCATACAATCTCGTACCCTGTTCCGAGTCGGCTGCTTTTCAGGCAAGGGCAGAGTACGCTCGTCCTACTACCGCCGATCCTGACTCCGGTAAGAATCGATTCGATCGTTATTCTCAAGCACTGTGCGGAGTAGATGACGGTCTGCCACATTTAATTGTAGATGGCAGTTTAGGTCGTGCGGGAGATTTCTTAATTCCCAGCGTTCTCTTCCTCTATATTGCAGGTTGGATCGGTTGGGTAGGCCGCTCTTATTTGCAAGCGGTACAAAAAGACAAAAAGCCAGAGGACAAAGAGATTATTATCGACGTTCCCCTTGCCACTAAATTTATGGTAGGTGGCTTTGTCTGGCCCTTGGCAGCACTGAAAGAAATCACCACTGGTGAAATGTTCGCCAAAGACGATCAAATCACAGTTTCTCCTCGCTAAAGTTGGGAGTCTGGGAGAGATGAAAATGGGTGCATCTCTTTTGTGAATAAAACCAATAGTTAAACGCTTTTTGTCAATTGTCAATTATCAATTGTTAATTGCTTCCATAAGGCTTTTTTGCAAATATGAGATGCTCTCGATGAAAATAGATAATTGGTTCTGAATTATTCATTACCAAAAATCTTCTATTTTCTTTCCCAAAAAAAAATGGCTACAAGCTAGCCGACAATTAATTAAGTAGTTTTTGAGGACAACTATTCATGGAAGGTTTGCAAAGATATCTTTCTTCCGCGCCAGTATTGGCAGCAATTTGGATGGGAATCACAGCCGGGATTTTAATCGAGTTTAATCGTTTTTTCCCCGATTTGCTGTTCCATCCCCTCTAAATCTGGGAGCTCGGAATTAAATCTGAAACTACCCGCTTAATCGCTATTAATTAGAGCATAGGAAATAGGGCTAAAGCTAGGGTCAAAATTGATTTGACTGTTAGCTAAACCTCTATGGACTATGCTCTATATTTTGGACTCAATTAACAATTAACAATTGACAATTGACAATTAACAAAAGATGAAATCGTATCAAGCGGCGGCAATTTCCATGACAAGCGGGCCGAACTTGTCCAAAAATTTGACTATAGCAGAAGAGTTAATAGATTTAGCCATTCATCGAGGCGCAGATTTAGTTTGTTTGCCAGAGAATTTTCCCTTTATGGGGGAAGAAACGGAAAAATTAACTAGGGCTAAAGAACTAGCTGAGGAGAGCGAGAAATTTCTGAAAAAAATGGCTCATAAATATCAAGTAACTCTTCTCGGCGGCGGTTTTCCAGTACCAACAAATAACGGCAAAGTTTACAACGTCGCAGCTTTAATAGATGCCAACGGTATCGAAATAGCCCGCTATGAAAAAGTACATTTATTTGATGTAAATTTGCCCGATGGCAATACTTATCGAGAATCAAATACTATCGTTGCCGGGGAAAAATTACCTCCAATTTATAAGTCGAAAGAGTTGGGAAATTTAGGATTGTCGGTATGTTATGACGTCAGATTTCCCGAACTATATCGCCATCTGTCAAAAATGGGGGCAGAGGTTTTATTCGTGCCGGCTGCTTTTACCGCTTATACGGGCAAAGATCATTGGGAAGTATTGCTCAGGGCCAGGGCCATTGAGAATACTTGCTATGTAGTTGCTCCAGCACAAACGGGAGTCCACTACGGAAGGCGGCAAACTCACGGCCATGCCATGATAATCGACCCGTGGGGGGTAGTTTTGGCCGATACGGGAGACGAACCGGGAGTGGCGATCGCCGAAATTAACCCCTCTCGCCTCGAACAAGTACGCCTCCAGATGCCCTCCCTCCAACACCGAGTTTTCGTTTAACAACTCCTCCCCACTACCCAAAAAATAGATCCAAATCTATCCTTAAGCCGATAAGCATTGATAAAATTCATTTAATAATCAAAAGCTAAAGATTGAAGATCCAAATCTCTCATCCCAAAAAAATCGAGCTTGAGGCTCTACAATCTTTCTAAATTCAACGAAAAAAGAAATTTAACAAGGCGGAGTTAATGTTTGATGCAATTGTGGGGGGGACTTGGATGACCCCAATACTTTCCTTTTTCTTGGGGGAGAATATATCCCCACTCCTGGCGACCAATGCCGATGCGGTTGAAGAAGCAGACCTAACAATGGTGCTAGGATCAGTGCTGCTGAGTTTGGTAGCGATTTACATCGCCAGTAAAGCAGGGGGAGAATTTTGTCAATGGTTAGATTTACCCCCCGTTTTAGGAGAACTTGTAGGGGGGGTTATTATCGGTATTTCAGCTCTCCACCTAGTGGTCTTTCCCGAAACCGGTGGAGAAGCTTCCAACTCTTTAATTATCGGCTTTTTACAGGCCACGGCAGGTTTAGCCCCGGAATCGGCCCAAGCTACCTTTGAGACTCAAAGCGAGGTGCTGGAGATATTATCGGAACTGGGCGTGATTATTCTCCTGTTTGAGATTGGCCTCGAATCTAATATCAGAGACCTGCTCAAAGTTGGGGTTCAGTCCTTAATAGTTGCTCTAGTTGGAGTCACAATACCCTTTGTGGCAGGAACAGCAGGTTTGATGCTGATATTTCATACTCCTGCGGTGCCGGCGGTATTTGCAGGGGCTGCTCTAACTGCTACCAGTATCGGCATTACTTCTCGGGTTCTCAAAGAAATCGGCTGTCTGGCTACCAAAGAAGGCCAAGTGATTATCGGGGCGGCAGTTATCGACGACGTATTGGGTATCATCATCCTGGCAGTGGTAGCCAGTTTGGCAAGAACTGGCGAAGTGGATGTTACCAACGTCATCTATTTAATTATCAGCGCCAGCGTCTTCTTGGTTGGGGCGATTTTATTGGGTCGCTTCTTCAACGATACCTTTGTCTTTTTAGCCGAACAATTTAAAACTCGCGGTCGGGCCGTGATTCCGGCTTTAACTCTGGCTTTGATTTTGGCCTATATTGGCAATGCGATTCATTTAGAAGCTATTTTGGGCGCTTTTGCTGCCGGTCTGGTTTTAGATAACTTAGACGAAACGGAAGTGGGGCGCGAACTCGAAGAGTTGATTAAGCCTATTGCTGATGTGTTGGTACCGATCTTTTTTGTCAGCGTCGGTACTAAGACTAATTTGGCAGTTCTCAACCCTGCCATTCCTGAAAACCGCGAGGGTCTGGTTATTGCTACGTTTTTGATTGTGGTGGCGATAGTTGGTAAGGTTGCTTGCGGCTTTAGCGTGTTTGGCTTTCCAGGTGCGAACCGTCTGGCCATTGGCATCGGCATGATTCCTCGGGGTGAAGTTGGTTTGGTCTTTGCTTCGGTGGGAACTGCCAGCGGTGCTTTATCGGCTTCTTTAAATGTGGCGGTGATTTTGATGGTGATTTTGACAACCTTCCTCGCACCTCCTCTTTTGCGGGTAGTCTTTAAGAATGGCTATTTACCGTTGGAAGGAGAAGAAGGAACAATGGAACCCCAGCTCGAAGCAGAAACTACTGGTTAATCTGGTTTTTTTTTGGGACTTCGGACAGGCATCCTGCCTGTCCTACAAAGGTGCGCTCCGGCGCACCTTTATTTATGTCAAATATTTATGTCAAAATTAAAATGTTTAACCTAACTTTTAAATTAAGATGAAACATACTCTTTCGGTTTTAGTTGAGGATGAAGCGGGTGTCTTGACTCGAATTGCAGGTTTGTTTGCTCGTCGCGGTTTTAATATTGAAAGTTTGGCGGTGGGTCAGGCCGAACAATCTGGTATTTCTAGAATTACGATGGTCGTACCAGGAGATGACGCGATTATCGAACAATTGACTAAGCAGCTTTATAAGCTAATTAATGTTATTAAGGTTCAAGACATTACCGAAACTCCCTGCGTGGAACGGGAGTTAATGTTGGTTAAAGTTAATGCTACTGCTGTTATGCGTTCTGAGATTATTGAGATAGCTAATATTTTCCGGGCGCGGGTGGTAGATGTTGGCGATGATTCCCTGACTGTTGAAGTTGTAGGAGATCCGGGTAAGATGGTGGCGATCGTCCAGATGCTTAGTAAGTATGGTATCCGGGAAATGGCTCGTACTGGTAAAATTGCTCTTACTCGGGAGTCGGGGGTTAATACCGAGTTTCTCAAGCTTAAGGTTTTGGAGGCAAAAGTATAAAAGTTTCATGGTTGACTGGCGATCGCTCTTTTTTCTGTTGTTGTAGATGGGGGGCGATCGCTTTTTTTGATAGTCTCATCATCTCGTTTTTGCTATAGCTCAGAAACCCGGTTTTTTGACAAAATTTATAGCTCAGAAACCCGGCGCAAGCCGAAATTACCGGGTTTCTTAATTTCAAGACGCACTTGATTCGATAATCTCTTCTAATTCAAATAAAGATGACTCTGGAGCATAAAGACAAAAGTTATCCACTCTCTCCCCTTTATCCAGTTTTTCCTCCTTCGACTCTTGGGAAACCTCGAATTAACAAGCAATCGAAATAATATTGCCTCTTAGTTTAAACTTCCCAGTCTTCAAGATTTAACTCATCAACTCGCTGAAATTCGCGAGTATTATGGGTAACTAGAGTTAAATTGTTGCTAAGAGCGATCGCCGCAATTTGTAAATCATAAGCACCGATGGGCGTACCTAATCTTTCTAAGCGGACGCGAATTTGTCCGTAGATAGCGGCAGCATTACCATCAAAAGGCAAACTGACATATTGACTGAAAAATGTTTCGTACAATGCCAAATTACTTTCTTGACGAGAGCTTCTATAAGCCCCATAATAAAGTTCGGCTTTAACAACATCGCACAAAGCAATATCCGGGAGCATCTCAATGCAAGAATAAACCCAAAATTTGAACGCTTTTAGGGAACGGGGAACGGGGAACGGGGAACGGGAAAAGAGGGAACGGGAAAAGAGGGAACGGGAAAAGAGGGAACTCTTAGCAGAAAAAAAGTATTTTTGGAAATATGAGATGCTCCCGCAATATCCTGTCTGGGCACAGTTTTGAACTTGGCAGTTACCAAGGGAATTCTACCAGTAAAATATTGAATACAAGTATTAGTGTCTAATAAATAAATCATAGCAAATCCCACTCTCTTTCATCACAAGTACCTTGTTCGCCCCTAGTCAATATTTCTCCTTGCCAACCTCCGGCTGTTTTCTCAAAAAAATCTGGAGGATAACCTAACTCTTCAGCGTTTTTTTGCTGGTTTCTTAACTCCATAAATTGATAAACAACTATTAGTTCTAATTCTCTATTTGCTAATTCAGGCGGAAGTTGCAAATGCAATATTCCATCGGCATCGACGCGAGATTGTAATTTTAAGCTATTTTTAATTGCTCCTATTTTCTTCTATAGCATTTTCAAATCAGATGTAAACAAGAAAGGGCTATTTACTACCACTAAAAAATCTTTATTACCTTCTTAACCATTCCCCATTCCCTATTCCCCATTCCCAAAAAGCGTCAGGTTTTTGGACACATCTCAAATAAAACTGCTATATAAATTGCTTCTAATGATTTATTTTTAACTATAACAAATAAGAGAATTTCTGGGATTTGTGCCAAAATTTACCTGTGTTTATGCTCGATCGCCACTCTCTTCTCTTTATGGCATCCTAGTGGTGGAAAGCGTAACTCTTACCAACTTGCCAAATATGACAGACTGGCCATCAATATCCGTAGTCATTCCTACTTACAACCGGGAGGAGGCCCTGCGAGACAGTATCGCCGACGTCCTCAAACAAGACTATCCCGACTTTGAAGTCTTGGTAGTTGACCAAACCGCCACCCACCAACGGTCAACTCAAACATATTTAGAAGAAATGGCCGCCGCCGAGAAAATTAAATTATTTCGCGTCGATTGGGCCAGCTTGCCCGGGGCCCGGAATTATGCGGTGAGGCGTTCCACTGGGGACATCATTTTATTTATCGATGATGATGTCGAACTCCCAGAGGGTTTTCTCAAGGCCCACGCCAAAAATTATCGCGATCGCCCCGAAATTGGCGCGGTGGCGGGGCGAGTCTTCGATCGCATGAAATTAGGAGACTCGGGGGGTAGTTTAACCATCGAAGACTTACCCCCAGAAGCAATGGACCCGGGTATCGCTTGGTATCATATCGATTTAGTTCACACGGTCAAACCGCAAAAAGTCATCTCTGCCAGAGGATGCAATATGTCATTTCGGCGGGAAATCTTCACCGAACATGGATTAACTTTTGACGAAAGGTTTGGAGGAAGTGCGGTTAGGGAAGAATCCGATTTTTGTCTGCGGTTGCGACAGACAAATTATCATATTTGGTACGATCCAGAAGCGTCATTGGTGCATCTGGGAGAAGAAAGCGGGGGCTGTCACGATATCAGTACGCGATCGCTCCAATATCAAGTCACTTTCTATCACAACCATTTCTTTATGGGGTTAAAAAATCTCACCCCTGGTCAATGTCTGCGCTTCTTTAGCAAACTATTTGACTGTCACGTTTTGGGCAACCCGCCCTGTTATAAAAGCGGTTCGCCCGTAAAAATTTTAACTCGCGGCAGTTTCTACACTCTCGGATTTTTAAAAGCCGTCGGTACCGCCATCCAATCTAGTTGGAATCAAGGTCAAATTTACACCCAAAAAGACGAATTAGCCAAAGTGTAAACCTCAAACTGGGTGCATCAATATTACCAATTACCTATTACTCATTACCCATTACCTATTACCCATTACCCATTACCTGAGTTATGAAAATAATCGTCGCCAGTCACACCTATATTGTCGACCTCAACCGCGAAAAATTGAGAGAATTAGCTAACTTAGAACCAGACATCGAAGTAACAGTTATCGTACCCCGTCGCTGGAGGCCCGGGGGAGTGCAAAATAAGATAATAGAAACTGAATATTTGGATGAAGGTTCCTTTAAAGTAGTTCCAGTTGCCAACTTCAGCGAAAACAATCAAGGTTTGCTGACTTTTGGCTTAGATTTAATTAAGGTTTTGCAGGAATTTAAACCGGATATTATTCAAGTAGAACAGGGTTCAAAAGCTTTAACTTACGCTCAATTTATTAGTTTAAATAAGCTTTTAGGTTTGAAGGCAAAAAATATATTTTTTACTTGGTGGAATTTGCCTTACGATTTAAAATTTCCAGTTTCTTTATTAGAACAATGTCACCTCAAAAATACCGATGGCATTGTTGCTGGCAATCGAGACGGCGCCGAAATCTTAAGGCAGCGGGGCTATACGGGACCGATAAAAGTGCTGCCCCAATTAGGAGTAGATGAAACTTTATTTAAACCGGAACCTCAGCCGGAATTACAACAAAAATTAGGAATTAACGACGATGATTTTGTGGTAGGATTTGTCGGTAGGTTTGTGGACGAAAAAGGGATATTAACGCTGAATCAAGCTTTAGGAGGATTGAGGGATGTTGCATCCGCAACGCTGAGCGTTTCATGTCGCGAAGGGAATCGCCCCTGGAAATGGTTGTTATTAGGTCGGGGCGAGCTGGAAACTGTATTATTAGAAAAAGCGGCAGAATTAGGAATCAAAGATAGGCTGATTTTAGTAGAAAGCGTGCCCCACGACGAGGTGCATAAATATATTAATTTAATGAGTTGTTTGGTCTTGCCTTCCGAGACTACTTATAAATTTAAAACCCTAACTGCCATCGGTTGGAGAGAACAATTCGGTCACGTTTTAATCGAGGCGATGGCCTGTGGAGTACCCGTTATCGGTTCCGACTCTGGAGAGATTCCTAACGTAATTGGCGATGCCGGTTTGGTATTTCCAGAAGGCAACGTGGTGGAGTTGAGAAAGTGTTTGTTGAAGTTGATGGAAAAACCCGATTTAGCTAAGAGTTTGGCAGAAAAGGGAAGCGAGAGGGCCATGTCTGTTTATACCAATAAAGCCTTGGCGAAACAGTTATTAGATTTTTATCGAGAATTGCTATAAAAGAATAATTTAGGTTGTAAAATAATTGCCTGTTCTATGAATAGGTAAATTAATAATGAAATTGAGCCAATTGGTCAACCAACTGGGTGCGGAGGTAGCAGACTACAGTCTGTCAACTTCAACGGGAAGGGATCCGGAGATTAACGGTGTTGCCCCGGTGGACGAGGCAGGGGCGGGCACTCTCAGTTATATAGAAGGTCCGAAATTTGCAAGTTATGTGGGGAAAACGGGGGCCACTGCTTTGGTGGTGCCGCTGGATGAGGGGATTCAGACAGAGGCGAGTCAAAGGGGTATTGCTTGGGTTGCTAGCGGGGAACCGCGATTGTTGTTTGCTAAGGCGATCGCTCTGTTTTATCGTCCTGTTCGACCCTCAACTGGAATTGCTTCCGGGGCGGTAATAGATAGCACGGCAGAAATTGGAGAAAATGTATACATCGGTGCTGGTGCGGTAATTCAACCTCGGGTTAAAATCGGTAACAATGTGCGTATTTATCCAAACGCGGTTATTTATCCCGATGTTAAGATAGGCGACCGCTCCATTTTACACGCTCATTGTACTATCCACGAGAGGAGTTTGATAGGTAACGATTGTGTAATCGGTAGCGGTGCCGTCGTTGGTGGGGAGGGATTTGGCTTCGTGCCCGCAAAAGCAGGTTGGTTTAAAATGGAACAATCTGGAAGAACGGTGCTGGAAGATGAAGTTGAGATTGGTTCTAATAGTACGATAGATAGACCTGCCGTGGGAGAAACCAGAATTGGTAAGGGAACGAAGATTGATAACTTAGTACAAATCGGCCACGGTTGCAAAATAGGGGAAAATTGCGCGATCGCAGCTCAAGCAGGTTTGGCAGGAGGAGTCAAAATTGGCAACAACGTAATTTTAGCAGGTCAAGTAGGCATTGCCAATCAAGCCAAGATAGGAGATGGGGCGATCGCCACCGCGCAAGCGGGCATTCATAGCGATGTTGCCCCCGGAGAGATAGTTTCTGACAGTCCGGCAATTCCTTATAAACTTTATCTCAAGACCTCTGCCATCCACCGTCGCCTGCCCGAAATTTACAAATCTCTCAAGCAGATCCAGCGTTTGCTAAAGCTTAATTGATGGGCAATGGGGAATTGGGAATGGCGCAAGATCGTAAAAAGACAATCTTCCCAATTCTCCATTGCCAAAATTAGTATAAATTACTAGAATAACTTAAATCATACTTTTTATCCTAAAAAAGTAGGACCAAAAACAAGAGGAATTTTAATTAAACAGGGATGGAGCGGATTTATGTCATCAAAAATGGGAGCAAGTCAGTTTTGTAAAAAGAGGACTATTTGAGATTTTGGGGATAAGTGCCCGTTACCCATTACCAAAAATTAAAAATTGACGTGCTTCCTCAAAAATAACTGGACTAGAGCTAGTAGTAAGAGGTTGTCCCCGACCTTCGGGGCAACATCAAAAGAGGTCTGTTGTACTCTATCTTAAGGAAGACTTTTGGGTAAGCTCGTCTCCAACTTGGCACTAATTCAAAAAAAAAGCTTAATTGTAGGATAGTAAGAGACGATCTAGGTTATGCTAGACACCTTTTTACAGGCAGTACCAGGAGCTACTAACCAACAAATCTAGTGGAGTACATTGACAAAAAGACCTCCCGATAGGATTTGGGATTACCTATTACCCATTACCCATTACCCATTACCGAAAATCAGATTGCTTTTTGGTTCGCTTTAAAATTGGGATGTGCCGAGTAAATTTGCCGACTTTGCGCCATAATGGGGCCTAAGTGCGGCAGGAAAGTCCAAATTATAAAAATTTTATAAATTTGGGAATTGGCGCGATAATCAGAAAATCTGAGAGTAAAAAACCGGGGATGTGTGGGGAAAAATAAGATACCATCCGCTATTTTTGTCCGGGTGGTAATGCTAAGGGCTCAAAGAGGACATAAGTTAAGAGATTAGGGGTAAAGAGAAATCTCTTAGATGCCGTCCATTCCTATTGCTTCCTTCTCTGACGAGGCAATTTTAGGTCAAAAGTGGACAGAATTTAAAGAAGCGATCGCCCTAATATTGCTCCTTTTAGGAATGCTAGAGACTATCGGTCAAACCAGAGCAAAGTCAGAATAGGAAAATATTAAGGGACTTATCCAAGACAGGTAAACCATCGGACTCCATAAATTGATAATTAGGGAGTAAGTAATTTCCCCAAGTGGGAAGAAGCAGGTAAAATAGTCCCTTGGCAAATAAGCCAAGCTTGCTAAGGTAACTAAGGAAGGAACGCCCCTATTGACCCCTAAAAAAAATTTTTGCCAAAAAGAGAAATTTAAGGATATATTTTTAAGAGGAAGCATAAATTTGCAACCTAATCGATCTATCATAGTCAGCAGACAAGTTACTACCAGAAGGAGAAAAATCAAAATTATGGCAGAAGAAACAGCAACTACTCCGCTAACCGGAAAGCCTTTGCTTCAAAAAGTCAAAGAACTATCCAACCTCTCTCGTCGTGAAACAGCCAAACGCTGTGGGTATTACACAGTAACAAAAAATGACGAAACCCGGGTCAATCTTACGGGTTTTTATGATGCCCTTTTGGCAGCTAAAGGAATTCCTTTAGATGCCAGTAGCTCTAAAGACGGTCGGGGGCGCGAACCAACTTATCGGGTTAGCGTTCATAAGAATGGCCAAATCGTAATTGGCTCGACTTATACCGAATCAATGGGCTTAAAAGCAGGAGATGAATTTGAAATAAAACTCGGATACAAGCACATTCATCTGATTCAGGTAGAAGGCTCTAAAAAAAGCGAAAGTAATGGCAGCATTGCCAGTGATGATGAATTAGAAGAAGAAATGGAAGAGGAGGAAGAGGACATCTAAGCAAAAACTTAAAATTAGGGAAACTGTCGGATTAGCGGTCCAAAAAAGTTATCCTTGAGACTAGATGGGGATGTGTAAAAGAAAAAATGGACATCTCCCACCTAGTAATTTAGAGGGGGTAAAAAGAGGGTGAATAAAGGTACGCTGAAATTAATTAGCGAACCAAACAGTTGTGGGTGCATTGTTAATTGTCAATTGTTAATTGCCAACTAAATAATGATTTGTAAGTTCCAGAAGACGAGGGGTCACAAAAAAATTGTGGCTAAAAATGCCTATCGAAACTATCTACGGAAACCTTAAAGGTCTAAAATCGAGCCAACTCAAAGAACTACAACGGCTCTACCACCAGCGTCTTCCGGGCGATCGCCTGACGACGACGGAATTTGCCCAGCGACTCGGGGCCATTAGCACGGAAATAGGGCAGCCAGTCTGCGCCTACATCAATCGTCGGGGGCAAATAATACGAGTTGGCATCGGAACCCCGCGCCAAACCCAAATCCCACCTCTAGAACTACCCCGCTACGGCGCGGGTCGCCTTAGCGGCATTCGCTGTATTGCCACGAACGTTAAATCGGAAGCACCAAATCAAGCTGCCCTCACGGCAATGGTACTTCAACGGTTGGATGCTCTGGTAATGCTGACTCTGACGGGTCAAGGCTTTAAACGTCGCGGTGGGGGAGCTACTGGCTATATAAAAGAAACCTATTTGGCTCATCTGCTGCCTCAAAGAGAGCTTTCTGTAGAAGGAGAAGGAGAAGGAGAAGGAGATGGGGAGGTGGAGAATGAGGAGGCGGAGGAAAGCCAATCGAGCCTCTGGAACGTTTCGCCACCGTTAAGCTTAGATCTCGCCGCCAAACAGGATTTTTTCGATTTGGTGGAAGGACTCGAAGCGGAGTTCGAGCGAGAATTCGTGGCCAGAGAGGTCGATTCTGATGTGGATAAGGTGCTGTTGGTGGGACTGCAAACCGACAAGACCAGCACTTTAGAGTTTGAAAATGGATTGGCAGAATTAGTTCGCTTGGTGGATACGGCGGGAGGGGTGGTCTTGGAGACGGTACGCCAAAAGCGATCGCAACCTCACCCTCAAACGGCGATCGGGGCGGGCAAGGTTGAAGAAATAGCTCTGGCAGCTCAAACTATCGGTGCAAATCTGATAGTATTCGATCGCGATTTGTCCCCGGCACAAGTCCGCAACCTGGAAGCTAAAATTGGCGTGCGGGTAGTCGACCGAACGGAGGTAATTTTAGATATTTTCGCTCAGAGGGCGCGAACCAGGGCGGGCAAACTCCAAGTCGAACTGGCGCAATTAGAATATACTATTCCCAGGTTGACCGGTCGGGGGCAAGAAATGTCGAGGCTTGGGGGCGGTATCGGCACTAGGGGACCGGGAGAAACTAAATTAGAAACGGAAAGGCGGACTATACAAAAGCGGATAACTCGCTTGCAGCAAGAGGTAAACCAATTGCAAGCCCATCGAGCTCGCCTGCGACAGCGACGGCAACATGAAGAAGTGCCGACGGTGGCGATCGTCGGTTATACTAATGCGGGTAAATCGACTCTGTTAAATGCCCTAACTAACGCCGAAGTTTATGCAGCGGACAAGTTATTTGCTACTTTAGATCCCACTACCAGACGGCTGTCCGTTCCGGAGGCAGTGACGGGGGAACCGACGGCGATCGTGCTGACGGATACGGTGGGATTTATTAACGAACTGCCTCCGGCCTTAATCGACGCTTTTCGGGCAACTCTTGAAGAAGTCACGGATGCTGATGCTTTGCTTCATGTGGTGGATCTCTCCCATGCCGCGTGGCAAAGTCAAATTAGGTCGGTGATGGCTATTTTGTCGCAAATGCCGGTGACTCCGGGACCGGCTTTGATTGCTTTTAATAAAATCGATCGCGCTGATGGAGAGACTCTGGCAGTTGCCCGGGAGGAGTTCCCCATGGCAACTTTTATTTCTGCCAGCGAGGGACTCGGGTTACAAACTTTGCGCTCCAAACTGGGACAATTGGTTCGTTATGCAATTTTTGAGTAGATTACTGCTAATTGTTAATTGCCAAAAGGAGGAACAACTATGGCTGCTAAAGTTGAAATTTACACTTGGACGACTTGTCCTTTTTGCCTTCGCGCCAAGTCGCTTTTAAAACAAAAAGGAGTTGATTTTATCGAATACACTCTTGATGGAGACGAAGAGGGGAGGGATAAGATGGCACAACGCGCTAATGGCAGGCGTTCTATGCCTCAAATATTTATAAGCGATCGCCACATCGGCGGTTGCGACGATTTATACGACCTCGACTCCCAAGGAGAACTAGACCCCCTTTTGTCGTAATCTTTTAATGGGTAATGGGTAATTGGTAATTGGTAATTGCTCATTCCCGATTCCCCATTCCCAATTCCCCATTCCCAAAATTATGAAATTTGCATTTATTATCGACCCAATTTCGGCATTAAATCCCGCCCACGATACGAGCGTGGCCTTGATGGAAGCTGCCCAGTTTTTAGGTCACGAAATCTGGATAACTCAAGTTGAGAATTTAAGCGTAGTTAATGGCAAAACTCAGGCAACTTTAACTAAGGTTAAGTTGACGCCAATAGAAAGAAAAGAAGACCGCTGGATGGTCATTAATCCGTGGTACGAATTAGAAGAATCTAAGAGGGTGCCGCTGGAAGAAATGAATGCGGTTTTTATGCGCAAGGATCCGCCAGTGACGGTTCCTTATCTTTATGCAACTTATTTGCTGGATTATATTGACCCGGCAAAGACTTTGGTGGTAAATTCTCCGAAAGGTTTGCGGGAAGCTAACGAAAAAATGTATGCTTTGCAGTTTACCGAGGCTATTCCAGAAACAATTGTTAGTCGAGAAAAATCGGTTATAGCGGAGTTTTTGGAAGTAGAAAAACGAGGGGTTTTAAAACCTTTGGGAGGTAAAGCGGGGGAAGGAATTTTATTTTTAGAAGAGGGCGATCGCAACTTTAATTCTCTGATTGAAGTTAGCACTAAATTCGGTCAAGAACCGGTGATGGTTCAGAGTTTTTTACCGGCAGCAAAGGAGGGAGATAAGCGGATTATTTTATTGGATGGGGAGGCGATCGGGGCGGTTAATCGCATTCCCACTGGGAAGGAATTTCGAGGTAATATGGCGGTAGGCGGACGGGTGGCAAAAACGGAAATTACACCGCGAGAATATGAGATTTGCCAACTATTAGGGCCGAAGTTAAAAGAGGATGGTTTGTATTTTGTCGGCATTGATGTTATTGGCGGTTATTTAACGGAAGTTAACGTTACCAGTCCGACGGGAATTAGGGAAATTGATTTGCTCGATAATCTCAGTTTGGGCAAAAATGTTATAGAATGGGTGGTGGAAAAGGTTTCTTGGTAGCCTAGAAACGCAGCCCAGAAACCAGGTTTTTCCAAAAAACCTGGTTTCTAAGATACCAAAAAACCTGGTTTCTTTATTCTGTCGGTGTTTTGCTATCCTAACAGCTAATTTAATTAATTGAAAGAGGATTTTTAATTATGGTCGTTCAATCTCCAAATAAACCCCAAAAGACTATTTGGGATAAAATTGAGGAAATAACTAAAGATGTACCCGACGAAGTTTGGGAGGAATTGCCTGCGGATGGGGCAGAAAATCACGATTTTTATCTTTACGGAACGCCTCAAAAAATTGATTTAAAAAAGGAATATATTGAGTGATGGTTATTAAATCTGAAACTGCAAATATTAGCGATCGCGTGGTAGAGAAGTTAAATGAGTTGCCAGTAGAACAACAGCAGCAAGTTTTAGATTTTGTGGAATTTATGTTGCAAAAACATAAACCTTTGAAATCCATTTGGGATAAAATACAGGAAATTATGGCTGACGTTCCCCCTGAAGATTTAGCAGAAATTCCTGCCGATGCTTCTCTAAATTTAGACCATTATTTGTACGGCTCTCCTAAAAAAACAATTAACAATTAACAATTGACAGCTAACAATTAACCATGAATCAAAACACTATCGGCGTAGCAGTTATCGGTACTGGTTTCGGACAAAAAGTACATATTCCGGGACTGCAAGCACATCATCGAACGGAAGTTGTAGCGGTTTATAACCCAGATTTAGAAAAGGCGAAAAAAGTAGCTTCAGCTAATAACATTCCTCGCGCCAGTAACTCCCTCGAAGAAATAATTTCCTTGCCAGAAGTAGCGGCAGTGACGGTTTCCACGCCGCCATTTTTGCACTATCAAATGGCAAAAAAAGTCTTGGATGCTGGCCAACATTTGTTATTAGAAAAACCTACTACTTTAACGGTAAACGAAGCGCGGGAATTGTACCGTTTGGCGGCAGCTAAAAATTGCGCGGGAACGATGGATTTTGAGTTTCGTTTCGTTCCCGCTTGGCAGCGTTTCGCGGAACTTTTGGCAGAAGGATATGTGGGGGATAAAAGGTTAATAAAAATCGATTGGTTAGTGTCGAGTCGGGCCAATCCAGAACGCCCTTGGAATTGGTACTCCCAGAAGGAAAAAGGAGGGGGTGCTTTGGGGGCGATCGCTTCTCATTCTTTCGATTATATTAGTTGGTTATTCGGGCCGGCCCAACGTATTTGGGGGCAGTTAAGTACGTCTATTAAAACTCGTCCAGATCCGGCAGCGGGGGGAGAATTAAAACCCGTTGATGCCGACGATACTTGTAATTTAATGTTGGAATTGGCAGACGATACCCCTTGTCAAATTTGTTTGAGTTCTGTTACTGCTAATGGTAGGGGACATTGGGTGGAAGTTTACGGCAGCAAAGGTACTTTAATTGTTGGTAGCGATAATTTGAAGGATTACGTTAAAGGTTTTAAAATTTGGGGAAGTCAAAATGGGGAAGATTTAGCAGAAATTCCGATTCCCGAAAGGTTAGAATTTCCTCGGGTTTATCCAGATGGAAGGATTGCACCTTTTGTGCGAGTTGTTGATAAGTGGGTGGAGGCTATTGATGGGGGTAAATCTTTGGTGCCGTCTTTGCGGGAGGGGGTTTATTCTCAGTTATTGATGGATTTAACCCACGAGTCTAATGTTACTGGAAGTTGGGTAAATATTCCAGATTTTGAGAAGTTTTTGGAAAGGTAATAATTAGAGCCCGGAAACCCGGTTTTTTCTAATGCCCAGAAACCCGGTTTTTTCAAAAAACCGGGTTTCTTAAATTTACAACTATTTTCAATTAATAAAAAATTATGTTAACTCAACTTAAACCATTAAATCTGACTGTATCGGAATATCTGCAATTAGAATTAGAAAGCGAAATTCGCCACGAATATATAGCGGGCGAAGTTTATGCGATGGCGGGTGCCAGTGAAGAACACGATTTAATTTGTGGTAATATTTATGTCAAATTGCGCCAGCATCTTCGAGGTTCTGGTTGTCGAGTTTTTTCTTCTGATATGAAGGTAAAAATTGAAGAATTAGATATTTTTTATTATCCAGATATTTCGGTTACTTGCGATGCTGAAGACCGGGAAAAATACTTTAAAAAAAGCCCTTGTCTGCTTGTAGAAGTTCTTTCTAATGGGACGAAACGGACAGATAAACACGAAAAGTTGGTTAATTATTTGGAAATTCAGAGTTTGCAAGAATACGTTTTAGTTTCTCAAGACCGAGTAAAGGTTGAGGTTTATCGTCAAGACGATAATGGTAATTGGAATGCGACAGTTTTGGGGGAGGGTGATGTTTTGAGTTTAGAATCTGTGGGGTTGAAAATGACTGTGGGAGAGGTTTATGAGGATGTGGAGATTTGATTGCGATCCCCCTAAATCCCCCTTAAAAAGGGGGACTTTGAAATTGTAGCGATACCGCGATTTACCACAAATTTATAAAATAAACGTTTATTAAGAGGTAAAATAAGATGACAAAACTCATAATTCCTAATCTGAAAGAAAAAAAAATGGGTCAGGTTATTACCACGATAACAATTACAAATCGAATTGACAAAGTGCTGCACGAAAGAGGATTTATTACTTCTGAAGAAGTCCGTTCTTTGACAGTCAATAATGCTTTGGTGGATACTGGGGCAACTATGCTTTGTTTGCCCGCTTCTACGGTCGGTCAATTAGGTTTGACTTTGGGAGGAGAAACGAATATTGAAACGACAGCGGGGTTGAAAAAAGCGAGAATTTTTAGAGATGTGGAACTGACAATTTCGGGGCGTCAAGGAACTTTTGATTGCGTGGAATTGACAGAAGTTTCTTTTCCTTTATTGGGGGTAACTCCGATGGAAATATTGGGGTTAGAACCAGATTTAGTTAGTCAAACTTTGCGGTTGTTGCCGATGAATTCCGAACAGAGTTATTTGATGGCGTAGGGATTTAAAAATTAATAAAAACGGGATGAGGGCAAAGCATTCTGACAGAAAAGTTAATGCTTTTTCTCCACAGTTATCCCCCGAATGCTTTGCCCCTACAAATCTATTTTTTTCTACGAAATCCAATATCGTTAAAGTTGGGTTCCGTTTCACTTCACCCAACCTACAATTTTATTTGACTTCAATGGTGCGCTCTTAGCACCCTACGAAATTACTTCTGGGAAAAAGGCATCTAAAATGCGATTGCCTTGAAAAGCTATTTCCATTTTATCGATTTCTGCTTTCGTAAAATAAGCCAATCTTTGACCTTCGTGCAAGTTAATTTTACTCGGTTCTAAATCGATTTGTTTCCAAAATGCATAATCGATTCTATCCTCTAAATCGAAACTCCTAAAAAAATTTATCTCCCCAATATCTAACTCGATTTCTTCCAACATTTCCCGTTTAATACATTCTTCTGGGGATTCGTTTTCTTCAATATATCCCCCTAAAATATTCCAAGTATTCGGATAAGGAATAGAATCCTTATCGTCGCGCAAAACTAATAAAACTTGTCGTTGGCTATTTAAGAGGATAAGAGCCGCTCCTTGAAGTTTACTCATAACGCAGTTAAAATTATGGGACAACAAATATAAGTCAATACTAACTACCAAAAACCTAGAATGCCACGCCCCGAGAGTCCCTGTCTAAGTATAGCGATCGCCCGCCTCAAAACTCCCGAGGCCAATCGTTTTGCCTCCTGGGTACTTCAGGCCCCCCACCAACGGGGCTACGTCCACCACGACCGTCCCTGGCCAGAAAATCTCTCCCACATCTGGCGCGGGTGGTTAGAAATGTTCTCCCCCCAAAGCTTGCCGAATTTTACTCCCATCGTCCCGTCTGGGGGCGAAAAAAAATTAACTCCGAATATCAACGAGTCGAGTTCTGGCCAAAATCTCAGCTACACGGCCCGCCTGATGCAGAATTTGGGCATTAGTTTGTGGCAATGGCTGTTCGACGGGCCAATGGAGGCCAGCCTGAACCAAAGTCAGGGCATCGCCATCGGACAGGATCGACCGTTGCGAGTCAGACTGGAGCTGCGGGAACCAGATTTAATCGCCTTGCCCTGGGAAATCATGCAACCGGGGGCCGGTTTGCCCGCCATTTCTCTGAGTCGGGAATTGCTTTTTAGTCGTACCACCAGCGAAGTCAACCCTTTGAGCGATCGCCTCCCCACCCAATCCTTAAACGTTCTTTTGGTTTTAGGAGAAAATCCCTCTTTAGAAAGAAACAACTTAGAAAAAAACAACTTAGAAAAAAACAACAAGGACGGGGAGCTCCAATTACAACTAGAACGGGAGGCAGCTTATCTGGCAGAAATTCTCGAAGGTAGCGCCAGAACCGATTCTAATTTGGATAACTCTAATTTGACGGTACCTTGCCGGGTGGATACCCTGATCCAACCGACTGCGGCAGAATTGATTGCCAAAATCGACACTAAAACCTATAACGTTCTCTTCTACGCAGGTCACGGGGAACCCGGCCCCGATGGCGGTTGGCTGTTTTTGGGACCGGGAACGGTTCTCAACGGTACGGAATTGGCGCAAGTGCTGGTTAGGGGCGGGGTGACTTTGGCGGTATTTAACGCTTGTTGGGGGGCTCTGCCCGCTAGAGCTCGGGAGGAGTCGGGGGGCGGGAAGTACATTCCCCGCAGCAGTTTGGCGGAGGTGTCGATCCACCACGGGGTGCCGGCGGTGTTGGGGATGCGGGATGCGATTAGCGATCGCGAAGCACTGAGTTTTATTAAAGCTTTTGCGAAATCTCTCAGCGAGGGAATGGATATAGATCGGGCGGTGGCGGTTGCCAGACAAAATTTGCTGACTCTTTATAAATTCAATCAACCGGCCTGGACTTTGCCGGTGCTATATATGCATCCAGAGTTCGACGGACAATTGGTGGAGGTGGTGGAGGATGTGGTGACTCAACTGCCTACCAACTCGGCGACTAGGTTGGGACATTCTTTGTCGAGGGCTTATTTGCGTTTGGTGGGTTCTGATAACGAAGCATGGCCTTTGTGGGCGGGAATTTTACGGGTGGGACGTTGGCCGGAAAATAATGTGGTAGTGCAGGAGAGGTGGGTTTCTCAAAAGCACGCGGAGATTTTCTCTCGCAACAGTATGCCGGAAATGGGGAACGAACCAACTTATTTTTTGCGGGATTTTTCTCGTTACGGGACTTTAATTTCCGAGGGAGCAGGTTGGGTAAGAATTCACCGCCAGGAGGTTGCTTTAGAGTCGGGGACTTTGTTAAAATTTGGCAGTTCTCAAGGTCAGACCTTTGAGTTTGTTATTGAAACGATTTCCAGTTTTGGTAAGGGCTGACTGCGGAACGAACTTATTTGCTGTTGTAGCTAGGAAGGTAGGCAATTAGAAAGTGTTGCTAATTACCTGCAAGCAATTACCAATTACGAAAGTTTACCCTGGACTAAGATTATGACTAATCTAAATAAAAATTCTCAATTTTTTGAGGATTTCCAAACCCGGACGGAATTCGATCTATTAGAGGCGATCGCTCTCGACGATACTGCTTATCCTTGGGAACCTGCGGAATCGGAAGCTTATTTTACTAGATTGGAAGAAGAGTTTGCCGAGTCTGATTTTTTAACTAATACTGACATTGTTAATGGTTCTCAAAAACTGTTTGCCACCTTGGAAGAAAACTGGTCTAAATTTGGCGTACATCAATCGTTATTTGAAAGGTTTGGCAGCAGGATGCCTGAAGATTTATTGATGAAGTTAGCAAGTAGCGTTCGAGAAATTAGCGACAAAGCTAGCCGGACTTTGGGAGGTTTATCTTTGAGCGATCGCCTGGTTTATTGCGTGGGAGAAATTATGCCTCAATGGGCTTTAGAAGATTTGGAAGTTTTAGCCCGTCCGATGGCTTATGCGATGCGAGATTCTAAAGTGGCTCCGGTGGATTCAACTTTAGCAAATATTCCCGAGATTAATTGGCAAGATTTATCTGAAATAGAAAGGGCTCGTTTGTCTTTAGCGATCGCTCTTTGTGGCATCTGGGAAACTGAGGAATAAATGGAGCGATCCCCCCTAAATCCCCCCTTGAAAAGGGGGGACTTTGAAAGTAGGGTGCTAGGAGCGCACCTTACCTTATTCACATTACCCATAAAAATTATGAACCAAAACACCTATTGCCTACCGATTAGTTTCGAGCAAATATTAACTTTAGTCAAGCAACTGCCCCATCCTCAAAAGTTGCTATTAAGTAAAGAACTAGAAAAAGAAACCTTGAATGCTCGACTAACAGGATTATTAGACACTTTTGAAACCGACGACGTTTCCTTAGAAACTATTACCGAAGAACTAGAAGAAGTTAGGGCAGAAATCTATGGAAGAAAAACAGGAAAAAAAAGTTAAATTAGAACGAGAAATAACTCTGTACGAATTGCACCAACAATTTTTAGAAAAACAAACAGAACTCTATGTGAATCATTTGCGAGAAGTAATTTCGGCAATGGGTGGGGAGTTAATTATTAAAGCTCGTTTTCCCGACCGAGAAGTAGTGATTAATAGTTTTAGCGACTTGTTAGAAAATGACTCCATCTAATAAAATTGGGGCATTTCATCTCGGCAGAAACGGCAAAACTGTTTCTGCCATTTTTTTTGTCGCTACTTTCATCTATAATTAAGAAGATTTAGTTTAAGGAGTTCAAATATGGTCAGAATTTTGAAGCTGGCAAAGATGACGCCGGCGGAACTCTCGTCGTTGAAAAAACGGGCGGAGTTGGATATTAATAATGCTCTCTCGGTGGCGCAAGAGGTAATAGATAAAATTCGTACTAACGGCGATGCGGGGGTTATCGAATACGTTAGGAAATTCGACTACCAGGGGGCAACGGTAGAAAATATTAAAGTAACCGAGGCCGAGTTTGCCGCCGCCAGAGAAGCGATCGCCCCAGACATCAAGGAGGCGATCGAACAGGCATTCGCTAACATCACCAAAGTTCACAAGGGACAAATGCCGGAAGAAATTAAACTGGCAGAAGTGGATAAGGGAATTTTTGCGGGGGAAAAAGTGACTCCCATCGCTTCGGCGGGTTTATACGTTCCCCGAGGCAAGGGCGCTTTCCCCTCGGTGATGTTGATGTTGACTATCCCGGCAAAGGTGGCGGGGGTGAAAAAGGTTATAGTTTGCACTCCGCCGGATAAGGAAGGCAATGTCGAACCGGCCTCTCTGGTGGCGGCGGAAATGGCGGGGGTGAAGGATGTTTACAAACTCGGGGGCATCCAGGCGATCGCGTCGATGGCGATCGGTACCGAAACTATCCCGAAGGTGGATAAAATTACCGGTCCTTGCAACGTTTACGGTTCCGCCGCCAAACGGTTGCTTTTCGGAACGGTGGATGTGGGACTGCCGGCGGGGCCTAGCGAGTCTATTATTCTCACGGACGAATATACGGATCCGCAACTGGCGGCGCTGGATCTGTTGGTGGAAGCGGAACACGGGCCGGAGTCGGCGGCGTTGTTGGTGACTCACAGCGAGTCGGTGGCGACGGCGGCGGCGGAGTTTGCGTCGGAGTATATTAAGAAACTGCCCCAGTGGCGGCAAGATTTTTGTGAGAAGGGTTTGTCTTCTTATGGCGGTATTTTGCTGACTTCCAGTTTGGAGGAGTCGATCGCTTTTGTGAACGAATACGCCCCGGAACATTTGGAGGTTTTGGTTAAGGAACCGATGGCGGTTTTGGGCGATATCGAGAATGCCGGGGAGATTTTGTTGGGGCCTTATACTCCTATTCCCACGGCTAATTATTGTTTGGGGGTAAATGCGATTTTGCCGACGGGCGGTTTTGCCCGTTCTTATTCGGCGGTGTCGGTGTTCGATTTTCTGAAGCGTTCTGGTATCGGATATTTAACGCCAGAGGGTTTCGAGAAATTGAAGAAGACTACTCATACTTTAGCAACTTACGAAGGTTTCCCCGCCCACGCGATGGCGATCGCCGAGAGGGATGCTTTGTTTAATAAGTAGATTACTGGTGCGCAACGCGCACCTTACTAGCTACCATTGGAGTAACCCATGCTAAAAGATATCGTAGCCGTAGAACCAAAACAAGAATATCGACTCTATCTAAGTTTTGAAGATGGAGTTTTCGGAGAAGTTGACGTGAGTCAGTTAATAGAATTTTCTGGAGTTTTTGCTCCCCTTAAGGAACTATCTTACTTCCAGCAAGTGCAAGTCAACCCAGAAGTAGGCACTATAGTTTGGCCGAATGGAGCAGATTTAGATCCAGACGTTCTTTATGCTATTATTACTGGTGAAGCTTTGCCTAACGTTTCCGTTGGTTGATAAGATGTAGGGTGCGCACCGCGCACCTTTCTGGTATGCTTGTAATTTAGTTGCGCTAATGCTGAGTATGGATAATTTTTACAATTTACTGCAAAAAATCAAAAAAAGACCGGCGATGTACTTAGGAAAAAAATCGATATTCAGTCTCCAGGCTTTTTTAGATGGCTATTATTTTGCCAGACGCGAACTGAAAGTAGAACTAACAGAAGAAGAGTCAGAATTTCAAGAGTTTTTGAAGTGGATAAGGCAGAAGTTTAATGTAGAAACAGGTCAACTATGGGCAAGCATCGTGCTTTTCCATTCCGCCGATGAAAGTAAAGCGGTGGAGCGTTTTTTTAACTTGTTTGAAGAGTTCAAAGTATCTAAATTGTAGGGTGCGCACCGCGCACCTAATCAACTTTTTGTTTTTCGTTCCCATCTCGTGCTAAAATTATAATAGAAAAAAACCTAGTTAATTGGAGGAATATGTTAGAACAACAAACGATGGAAGTTCAAGAAGGAATTTGGCTCTCGAAAAGCTTGCTGGAAAAAGCGGGTTTGGGTTCTCGGTTGCAAGTGGCGATCGAAGCTGGAGAAATTCGGATTATTGCTGCCCCACCCGATGAGTCGGAAACAGAAAAGCAAGAGGTAAAAAACGGTCAGACAACAGATAGCGACTTCGACCTCATGCAGTCTCCTCTTTGGGAACTTTGCGGTGCTTTTGAGGTAACAAACCCTCCCGAGGAGGATATTGTCGAACGCAAGGAAACAGGAGAAATTGTTACTAATT